>NZ_JAKVPP010000004.1:0-296319 GCF_022487435.1 Mediterraneibacter sp. NSJ-151
ACTAAGGAGACTAAGAAATCTGTTTGATTGATGGAACGCCGGATGCGGTGAAAGTCGCATGTCCGGTGTGAAGCGGGGGAAAAGCTGGAGATAACTTCAAAGGCTTACCTATCGCTATTCCCTTCGGATTTAAATACATACGGTGGGGAGGCAAAAAGGCTTCTGGAAGATCTGCAGTCCAGAAATGAGCGAATGTTCCTTGTGACAGCATTGTTCTTAAATACCGCACCGACCAAACAGGAACTGGAAAATGTGGTGTTCCAGACTGCAGGTATTGCACAGAAATATAACTGTGCATTGAAACGGCTGGATTACCAGCAGGAGCCGGGACTGATGAGCTGTCTGCCGCTTGCGATGAATTTCGTACCGATCAAGCGGGCACTGACAACGACATCCACGGCGATTTTTGTCCCGTTTACCACACAGGAATTATTTATGAGTGGGGAGTCCATTTATTATGGATTAAATGCCCTGTCCAATAACCTTATCATGGCAGACAGGAAGAAGCTGAAGAACCCGAACGGACTGATTCTTGGTACACCGGGTTCCGGTAAATCGTTTGCGGCAAAACGAGAGATTGCAAACGCATTTATCGTGACGAAAGATGACATTATCGTATGTGACCCGGAAGGGGAGTATTATCCGTTAGTCCGGGCATTTCATGGACAGGTGATCCGTATTTCCCCGACCAGCCACGATTATATCAATCCGATGGATATTAACCTGGATTACGCTGACGATGATGACCCGCTTTCCTTAAAATCGGACTTCATCCTGTCCCTTTGTGAGCTGGTAGTTGGCGGAAAGAACGGACTGGAGCCGGTTGAAAAGACCGTCATTGACCGATGCGTAAGGCTGGTCTATCAGGATTTCCTTTCTGACCCGGTACCGGAAAAAATGCCGATCTTAGAGGATTTATATAATCTTCTCCGTAATCAGAAAGAGCAGGAAGCACAGCGTCTGGCAACGGCACTTGAGATCTACGTCAATGGTTCCTTAAAAGTGTTTAACCATAGAACCAACGTGGAACTGAGTAACCGTATCGTATGTTTTGACATTAAGGATCTGGGAAAACAGCTGAAAAAACTGGGTATGCTGATCGTGCAGGACCAGGTGTGGAACAGGGTAACGATCAACCGTTCTGCGAATAAGAGTACCAGATATTATATTGATGAGTTCCATCTGCTCTTAAAAGAGGAGCAGACAGCAGCATACAGCGTGGAGATCTGGAAGCGATTCCGTAAATGGGGTGGTATCCCTACGGGTATCACGCAGAACGTAAAAGACCTGTTAGCCAGCCGGGAGATTGAGAACATCTTTGAAAACTCTGACTTTATCCTGATGCTCAACCAGGCATCCGGTGACAGACAGATCCTTGCAAAACAGCTCAACATTTCCCCACACCAGCTTTCTTATGTAACGAACAGCGGGGAAGGTGAGGGACTGGTCTTTTATGGCAGCACCATTATCCCGTTCAAGGATAAGTTTGATAATTCCCTGATGTTGTATGCCCTGATGACTTCCAAGCCGGACGAGGTGGAGAAACGGAAGAAACTTGGTATCGGAGAACGGGACGATTAAAGAAATAAACGAAACAAAATAAAACAGAGTAGAGGATGAGCCGGGGGGAATACTTCCGGTAATTTTTCTGCCCGGAAAATGGAGGATTACAAGATGGAAGATTACAGAAACATGGAGAGATGCAGCGGTGAACCTTGCTGCATATTTGCAGAAAGAATCTGTGCAGACAATGAAAAGGAGATTTTGAAAATGGAAAAGGACACAAAGGAAAAAGTAACGGCTGATGAAATGATGGATGATCTTATCTATCTGGCGGAACTGATTGACTTCATGGGAATTACAGCTTGTCTGGCTGTAAGGGGAACTTTAAGTGAGCGAATGACAGACAAGCTGACGGATTCCATTGCAGGGATGGCAGATGAAGTGTTGGAGAAATGGGAGGACTATCAGGATAAGACAGAATAACCGGGACAAAGCAGTAAAGGGGATGGTCAAAGTTGCAGGAGCATGAGTATAAGGCGAGAGATAAAACCGTCCAGAAGATGAGCCGGGATGGTCTGCGGGAAGAAAACCTCCGGAACAAGGAAGAAAAAAGGATCACCGGACGGGATACGGATACCGAGATTCCCCGCAGTGAGAAGAAAGAGGAACTGGATTTCAGTAAACGCAGACAGGAACGGCGGAAAGAAGAACGGGGGATGGAACAGCCGGAGCAGAGTTCCAGAAAACCCAGATATAGCAGGGAACATGTATCCGACCAGGATATAAAACCAGATATGGATGAAGAGGTGAAAACAGAGGGAGATGTTTCCGTTGAAAATGGAGAAAATCCCAAATCTGCCTTTCGCACAGAGAGTATCCGTGGACAGCCAAGAGGGGAACGGGCATATCTGGAGACAGTTGCGGACAGCCGGGATCTTCGGAAGAAAAAGATGGTCAGGGATTATGCTGCAAAGGAAAGAAGGAAGGAAAAGGAGGCTTCCAGAGAAGAAAAAGCAGCCAAAAGAGAATCTGCCCGTTACCGGGAAACTTCCGAAGTGATGGAAGATTCCCTGGATGAGTTCCAGGAGGAGATCAAAGGCAAGTCCAAAAGGGAATGGGTGCTGAAGGAACAGCGGAAAAAAGTTTCCCGTTTGTCTTTTGGTGATGAAGGTAACGGCATGGTACATGGTGCCGGGATCGGTATCCGGAATCCGGCATCGGCAGTCAAAGATGCGGCAGTCACGGTAGCACACTGGAAAACGCATGAAGAAGAGGATGAAAATGCGGCAGTGGAAGGGGCACACCGGGCAGAACTTGCCGGGGAAAGCCTTGCAAGGAAATCCATCTACATGCGGGAACAGCTGAAAGGGCGGAGGGAAGAATCCCGGAGATTAAAAGAAAGCGTCCTGGATGAAGCAGAAAGGAGCAGGCTGGTATTTGAGACTGCCTATGGAAATGAAGCGAAGGACGCAGTGAAAAGAGAAGCAGAGAAGAAAAAGAAATCTGCCCTGCAGAAACTCTTTCAGAAGAAGCGTTACCAGAAGCAGTATCAGGCAGCCAGACAGAGTAAAAAAGTAAAGGATGCAGCGATCACTTCCGCACAGAAGTTTACGGAAAAAGCGAAAGATGCGGTCAAGATGGTGATGGCACAGAACCGGGGAATTTTTGCCACGGTAGCAGTCTTTGCCCTGATCTTTGTGCTGATCGCAGCCAGTTTTACCAGCTGTACGGCATCCTTGCAGGGAGCTTCCTCAGCGATCATCTCTACTAGCTATTCCAGTACGGATGAAGATATTTATGCCGCTGAAAATGCGTACCGTGCCTTGGAAGAAGCACTGAATACACAGATCAACCAGATGGAATCCACCCATCCGGATTACGATGAATACCGGTATCAGATTGATGAGATCGGTCATAACCCATATCAGCTGATCTCTTATCTTACGGTAAAATATGGCGGCTTCACTTACGAGGAAGTGGCAGAGGAGATTAAGGAAATCTTCCGACAGCAGTATGGGATCACCACAGACTCTACCAGAGAGACGGTTACGGAAACCAAGACGGTCCGGGTAGGGGAATCCTTGGGACAGGTTGTGACGAGTGGATACTGTAACTGCCCGATCTGCTGTGGGCAGTGGAGTGGCGGACCGACAGCCAGTGGGGCGATGCCGACAGCAAACCATACGATTGCCGTGGATGCAGCGAACCCATTTGTGCCGATCGGAACACATGTAGTCATGAACGGTGTGGAATATGTAGTAGAAGATACTGGAGCGTTTGCAAGATATGGGGTACAGTTCGATGTTTACTATGACAATCATGCGGCGGCATCCGCACATGGACACCAGACATGGGAAGCCTACATAGCAGACAGTAATGGAAGCCAGGAAGTGCAGGTCACGACCACAAAAGAAGTGAACCGCCTGGATGTAACGATGACAAACCACAGCCTGGATGCCGTGTTAAGGAGCCGTATGACAGAGGAAGAACAGGAACGCTACGATGCGTATAACAAATATTATGGCAACCGTGATTATCTGTTTGATCTAAACAGCATACCCACCGGAAGCAGTGGATTTGGTTACGACATACCGGCAGATGCTTTATCTGATCCACAGTTTGCAAAAATGATACAGGAAGCAGAAAAATATCTGGGTGTTCCATATGTATGGGGCGGTTATTCCCCAAGTGGTTTTGACTGTTCCGGCTTTGTAAGCTGGGTTATCAATAACTGTGGAAATGGATGGAATGTCGGAAGATGTACTGCCGATGAGCTGCGGTCACACTGTTCGCAGGTATCGCCATCGGAGGCAAAACCGGGAGATCTGATCTTCTTCCAGGGAACCTATGACACAGCGGGAGCAAGCCATGTGGGAATCTATGTCGGCAATAACATGATGATCCACTGTGGCAAGCCTGTCCAGTATACGAGCATCGCAAGTGCCTACTGGCAGGAACATTTTATGGCGTTTGGTCGTCTGCATTAGAGGAGGTGACAGGGCAGATGAACATGAAATTAAAAAAACTTCTGGATGATATTCAGAAAACGGAGGATAAGATTGCTGAATTACAGGAACACCTGAAGCGGCAGAATACATTGAGACAGCAGATGGAAGATATAGAGATCGTTAAGTCGTTCCGTTCCATGAAGCTGGACAGCCGCAGCCTGCTTGTCCTGCTTGACGGGATTCAGAAAGGAACCGTTACGATCCAGATGGATGAGGATGGCGGTATTACGGTGGAGGATGCAAAAGCTCCGCAGAAAAAGGAAAACAACGCAGAAGTTCATAGACCATCTGTTGGTCAGATGACAGAAAGAGAGGTTTTAGACGATGAGGAATAAAGTGGTAAAGAAACTGCTTATGATTGCCATGGCAGTCACCATGATCTCCGGGACATCCATTGCTACGGTTTACGCAAATGCAAACCCACCGGCGGAGGAGACAACGACACAGGTAGTAGAAGAAACGGCAACAGAATCAACAGAAGATACGGAGAAGAAAGAGGATACCGGAAGGGTCACCGGGGAAGGGGATAATTCGGCTTTTTCTACTCCGGGAAATGCCCAGCTGGTGGATGATAAGGAAAATGATGATACGAAACAGTTCCTTACCATCCAGACCAAGAAGGGAAATACATTTTATATGGTCATTGACCGTTCCAGCAATACAGAAAACGTGTACATGATGTCCCTGGTCGATGAGAATGACCTGGCAGAATTTCTGGATGAGACAGAAAAGAGCAAAGAAACCGAAGAATCAACCGTAGTGATTCCGGAAACCACACCGGAAACTACCCCGGCAGCAGAGGAGGAAACCGAAGTGAAGAAAGAAGAAAAGACAGGAATGAATGTAAAAGGACTTGGAGCAATCGTACTTGCAGTGATTCTTGGAGTGGCAGGGATTGCCGTTTATAAAAAGCATGGACGTGGCAAAGAGGAGGACTATGTAAGCGAACAGCTGGAGTTCTCTGACGGACCGTATGTAAATGAAGAAGAGGATGAGGAAGAAGAATAAACTTCCATCTCCAAAGAAGCAACCAAAATAAGGACAGGGGCAGCCAGAGCAGTTTGGCTGCCCTTTTTTCAGAAAGGACAAAAAAGCGTATGTCAAAATTTTTAGTGATCGCAGAGAAACCAAGTGTGGCACAGAGTTATGCCAAAAACCTGTCAGCTTATAAGAAAGAGGACGGATATTTAGAAGGGGAGAGCTGTATTGTCAGCTGGTGCCTTGGGCATCTGGCAGAGTATGCACAGCCGGAGGAATACGATTCCAAATATGAGAAGTGGCAGTTTGAAGATCTTCCGATTCTCCCGCAGGTCTGGAAGTTGAAAGTTTCCAGAGATAAGAAGAAACAGTTTGATGTGTTAAAAAGCCTGATGAACCGGACAGATGTGGACTATCTGGTAAATGGATGTGATGCAGGAAGGGAAGGGGAACTGATCTTCCAGAGAGTGTATGACCTTGCCGGATGCAGGAAACCGGTGAAGCGTTTATGGATCAGTTCCATGGAAGATACGGCAATCCGGACAGGGTTTCAGACAATGAAAGGAGCAGAGGAATACCGGAATCTCTGCATGGCTGCGGTATGCAGGGCACAGGCAGACTGGCTGATCGGCATGAATGGAACCAGGGCATATACGACTTGTTATTTTAAACGTCTGGTTGTGGGCAGGGTGCAGACGCCGACGCTTGCCATGCTTGCGGAACGTCAGGATAAGATTGAGCATTTTCAGAAAGAAGCCTTTTATAAAGTGGCACTGACAGACGGAAGGCTTACGGTAGTTTCTGAAAATATTGCAAATGAGGAAGCTGCCGATCTCCTTGCTTCCTTATGTATGGGTTCGGAAGCAGTGATTACACAGGTAAAGAGGGAACGAAAGAAAGCATTTCCTCCCAAACTTTATGATCTGACCAGCCTGCAAAGGGAAGCAAACCGTTACTTTGGCTATACGGCAAAGAAAACACTGGATATGCTGCAGGAATTATATGAAGAAAAGCTGGTCACTTATCCAAGAACGGACAGCCAGTTCGTGACGGAGGATATGAGGGATACCGTAGAGGAACTGGTAGGGAAAATGCCAGTCTTACTTCCGTTCCTGGATTATGGACAGCTGGGGCATAACATCACCAGGGTAATTAACAATGCAAAAGTATCCGACCATCATGCGATTCTTCCAACCAAAGAAGCCGTAGAAAAAGGAATCTCTGATCTGCCAGCGGACAAAAAGAACCTGATGATGCTGGTCTGCCAGCAGCTGGTGCAGGCAACCGGGGAAGAGTATCAGTATGAGCAGACGGATATTACGGTCAAATGTCAGGAACATGATTTTACCGCCAGAGGAAAAGTGCCGGTGCAGATGGGATTTAAAGAGGCGGGGAATGCCTTTAAGAACCAGTATGTGAAAGCCAAGCCGGAAGAAGAAACGGAAAAAGAGACTTCCATTCCATATGGGTATGAAGAAAGAATGACGCTTTCTCCGGTAAAGGCAGAAAAGACAGTGCATTTTACTTCCCCGCCCAAACCATTCAATGATGTGATATTTTGTGAGCGTAAGGAGTGGATAGGAATTGAAGAAAGGAGTTCAGCATGAGAAGAAAAAAAGATAGAAGCAATGGCATTACTGCTTTGTATGAAAGACTGTCTCGTGATGACGATAATGCTGGAGAGAGTAACAGTATCATTCATCAAAAGCAAATGCTTGAAGATTATGCTATAAAACATGGTTTTACGAATCTTGTTCATTTTACCGATGATGGTTGGAGTGGAGCGACCTTTGACAGACCTTCATGGAACAGACTTGTTGAAGGTGTTAAAAACGGAGAAATCACTGCCTGTATCTGCAAAGATATGTCCAGAATCGGCAGAGACCATTTGCAAGTGGGTTTTTTCACTGACATTCTGTTTAGAGAAAAGGAAGTTCGATTTATAGCAATCAATAATGGTATTGACAGTGACCGTCAAGAAACCAGTGAGTTTGCCCCTTTTCTGAATATCATGAATGAGTGGTTTGTCAGGGACACAAGTAAGAAAATTAAAGCTGTACTGAAATCCAGAGGTTCTTCCGGCAACGCTCATACAAGTAATATCCCACCATACGGCTATTTGAAAGACCCCGAAAACCCCGACCATTGGATTATTGATGAAGAAGCTGCTGAAGTAGTCCGCAGAATTTATCGCATGACTATTGAGGGAAAAGGACCTTATCAGATAGCAAGAGAACTTTCAGAAGAAAAAATAGAAAGACCGTCTTATTATCTTGGAAAAAAGGGACTTGGAAATCATGCAAGCAACTATGACAAAGAAAATCCGTATATGTGGCGAGGAAATCAGGTTACTACTCTGATTGCCCGACCAGAGTATATCGGAAAGACTGTCAACTTCAGGACATTCAAAAATTCCTATAAGGACAAAAAGACGAAAAGGGCAGACAAGGAAGATTGGGTGGTTTTTGATGATACACAAGAGCCTATTGTCGATGAAGAAACATGGCTGCTTGCTCAAAAGTTAAGACAGAATGTAAGAAAAGCAGATCCTATGGGCGAGCCTAATGTTCTGACCGGAAAGATTTACTGTGCTGATTGTGGTGCGCCGATGTATAATCACAGGCAGCGGAAAGGGCGAGAAAGAATATACTATACTGCCAAAGGCGAAAAAAGGACAAGTTATTCCAATCCGGCAGATTGTTATGAATGTTCCACTTATAATCTTGCTTATCAGAAGTATGATCGTCACTGTACTTGCCACCATATTTCAACAAAAGCACTTAAAAGCATCATTCTGAAAACTATACAAGAGACTTGCCATTATGTTTCTTTGAATGAGCAGGAGTTTGTCTATTCTCTGCAAGAAGAATCGGCGATGAAAGATATTGCTGTTTCTGAAACTGTAAAAAACCGCATTGAAAGAAATCAGAAGCGAGTTCACGAACTGGATATGCTTATCAGGAAAATCTATGAAGATAATGTGATTGGAAGATTGCCGGACAGACTTTTTCAGAGTATGCTTACTGATTATGAAAATGAGCAGAACGAGCTGAACAAGATTATTGAGACTGACACCGCTGATATGCAACGGATTATAGGCGGTCAAAATAATGTGGAGCGTTTTCTGAAGCTGGTCAAAAAGTATGAGAACATTACAGAACTTACTCCTGCCATGATAAATGAATTTATCGACAAAATACTGGTTCACGAGCCACAAGGAAAAGGTGCAGACCGCACCACAGAGGTGGAGATATATCTTAACTATGTCGGGCAATTTCAAGTACCTGTGGAGCAGCATGAACCAACAGAGGAAGAAAGGATTGCTGCTGAAAAAGAGGCGGAACGACTTCGCAGAAAACGAGAATCCAATCGTAAGTATATGAAAAAGATTCGTGAGAAATCAAAAGAATTTGCGGAGCATGAGCGTATAGCAGAAGAAAAAAGCTCTGATAGCAATGTGTGTGTTGAACAGAACGCCACAAGCAAATCAAATCGGCAAAAAGTGAAAGGAGAAAAAATAGCATGACAGAATTGAAACCACGAATCCATGATGAATGTAACGGTCTGGACTATGTTCTTGTGGGCGATTACTATGTGCCGGACTTGAAGCTACCGGAGGAACATCGCCCTATCGGTATGTGGGGCAGACTGCACAGGACATATTTGGAGCAGTACCGCCCTGCAAGGTTATCTGCCCTCTGTTTATCCGGCGAACTGCATACTTACCTTGCTGACCTGAACGAACAGGCAGCAGAAAGGTGCAGCCTTATCATTGAGCAGATGAAACAAGCCGAGGGTGTGACCGAAACCATGAAAGCAGACAATCAGATGTTGTGGGTACAGTCCATGAACTCTATCCGTAACCGAGCCGAAGAAATCATCAGACAGGAAATGATTTACTGCTGATTTTATCAAGTCCAAAACCAACAAATTTATATCGTCAACGAAACGACAGGTATTTCCTTATGAAGTGTCTGTCGCTTTTCATTTATCAAACTTTAAGGAGGAAAACACAATGAAGATGAACCGGAATGAAATGGAAGCCCTTTATGCCTTTGGCTGTCCGAACCTGAAAGCAACTGTCAAGCGTTTGCGTATGGTAGCTGCCCTTGCACCCGATCCAGTGGCGAAGAAGCTGTTTTATATGCTTTCCGTCAAGCTGAGTGCTGAGGGTGTTGAAAGGTGGTATTGCTGCTTTTACTGCAAGCTGCGTGTGTTGAAAAACCATAGGGAGGGCTGCTATGGAGAGACTGACGAAGATTGAGAAAGAAACAATCGTTCTCTTTAATGAGGGCGAGGACAAGGCAAATATCTACACCCACAACGCCGGATTGAAAAAGAGGTTGGCTGCTTTTGCTAAGAAGTACCCTGACCTTTGCAGACTGGAAAAATCCAATGTTCAAGGCGGTGTTTCTTATGAGCTGGCAAAGTCCCGTCTGTCTATCCGCTTCCTGCCGCCTTACAGTGAGGAACGCAGACAGAAAGCCAGCGAATATGCGAAAAAGTATGGGCTGAACAGTCAGCAGGGATAGTGTGATAATCAGGGCTGATATGCGGTTAAAATGTCAGGTGCAGACCTGATGTTTTGACCGTTGCCTATCGCCTGTGAGGAAAGTATCGGGGACTATGAAATTTGCAGAAATGTGCGTTACGGGTAGCAAGATAAAAAGCTGTGAAAATTTAATGCCACTTCGGAATTATTAACACTTATTTGTAGATTTAAGGTATGGAGATATGTTAGAATAGCAATAAATAATGACGAAAGGGTAATTTTTATATGATGAAACTTAGTGAAAAAACCAAAAATTTCATACTATATGGTGTTGAAAATAAAATAGAGAGGAAAGAGATTTATAAATTTGATGGAGCAATACTTTTTCTCTGTTTTTTAGCAATGTTTATAGCAGATTCAACTCCGTCGCCCTCTTTTTACAGAATTTTTTTAATACTATTCTATGTTGTTTTCGTAATTGCTACATTTTCAAAATCAGATGTGACTGGCGAAAAAACTTTTTGGATTCATGGCATTCAAGGTTTAGGAATGGGCATTTTGTTCGGTTGGTTTGGAACTATTCTCATATTTTCAACATTAGAAAAGGAAGATTATAGTTCTTATATGGCTATTTTATTGATTGTATATATAATAAGTGCGATAGCATATACATGTTTAGTTATGTTTCTCATAAAAAAGGATATATATAATTCAGATTCTAATAAAAAAGTTATGGGAGGTTGGAGTTTCGTTTGTTTTGGAATGCTCGGAATATCCGTCGCTAAAATAATGAGTTCTAAAATACCATATATATCCATGATTAGGATAGCAGGTTTGGGATTTTATGTTCTTTCGTTACTATGTTTAATGAGTATATTTTTTTTCGTGAAGTACTTTTTGATAAAAAAATATAAGCTAAAACCGAATGAATAAATAATCTTTATATTCCACATAAATGATAATCAGCTGCATAGTTGGTCGTTTTTGTTTATCCATTTACAGACTATTTGTAATCTGCCACAACTGAATATGACCATTAAGGTCAGATGAAGAAACCGATGTATTGAGCGTAAAGCGATCATGCGTCGGTTTTTCTTATTTCATGAGCTGACAGAATTCCGACTGTATATCACCCGTGAGGAAAGTATCGAGGACTATGGGTTTTGAGGAAATGTGCGTTACAAGGCTTGAACAGGAACTCTGCACACAAATTTTTCTTCCATTCGTTAAGTTGATGAAGTATAATGAAATATGAAAAATTGAGGTTTTTAATGCTCGATTTCAAACAATCATTTTTATATATCTGGAACTATGGAGGGCAAAATGAATGATTTTTTACGAATGTGTTTTAATATAATTACACAAATAGGTCCCTATTTAGTTGTACTTCTTCTTTTGAAATATCTTGTAAATCTTCAACAAAAGAGAGCTAAAGAACGAGAGGAAGAACAGAAAAAGGGAATAATTAGGACGCATTATATAATAAAAACCGAAAAAGTACTTACTATGTTTTTTGTATTGGCGGTGTTTCTTTTTGGGGGAGCTACGGTAGCCAGTGCTATTCAACAAGATGATTTATTGCCACCAATTGGTTTTAGTATTTTCTTTATTGTTTCTTTAATCGGCTCATTGAACATGATTATGTGGAAATTGGAAGTGAACGGAGATGAAATCACATGGCGTTCAACTTTTGGAAGAAAGAGAACTTTTCGCTTTGAAGATATTACATATTGCGAGATGAAGGGAAATTCTATTCGTGTATATGTCAATGGCAAAAAATTATTCACTATTGACAGCGGTGTTGATGATAGTGAATTTATGGAGGATATAGAGAGAAGAAGAATCCCTGTAAAATCTTACTGGGCAAATCAGCATAAGAAAAATCGTAAATGACATAGATTTTATAACAGTACGATGTTAAACAACTGAATATGACCGTCAAGGTCAGATGAAGAAACCGATGTATTGAGCGTAAAGCGATCATGCGTCGGTTTTTCTTACATGAGCTGACAGAATTCCGACTGTATATCACCCGTGAGGAAAGTATCGGTGACTATGGATTTTGCATAAATGCGCGTTACGGGTAAGTAAAAAACTACTTGATAGAGTGTGAATTGAATTGTTCATGTCGGTATGATATAATTTACTGAAATGAAGCAAGAAGGTGGACTTTTGTATGAAAAAATTTTTGAAAATATTGCTAATCATTATAGGAATAGTTTTTTTAATTTTTGCAGCGCTGATATGTATTGGACTGTTTGTTGATTATGATGACCATATTGAAAATGGTCGTTATACTTATGTTCCGGAAGAAGAAAACAAAGGAAATGAGTATATTGAGTTTAAGTTGACAGATAATGGCAAAGACGATTCTAAACTTACATATTATAACTCTATCGAAGAAGCTATTTTGAATTCCCCCTTAAAAGCAGAACATGAAAATTTATCAGCTCCAGAAGATTTTCTTAATCATGTTGATGAAATATTGCATATATGGAATGGCAAACAGTATGATACGGTTTTCTATCGGGCAGGAAGTGATAACGATCCCGTTCAAGGTTTTGTGATTGTACGCTGCAAAAAAAAGATAGAAAATGAAAGTACACAATATGCGTTTGTAAATGCTACACCAGCTACCACTACACCAGATACCACTTATGGGGGAGACTTCAAAAAATTTATCCATTTATCTTTAACAATAAGTGATATTCAACAAGGCTTAAATCCAAATTATCCGGATACCAGATTCGTTTTTGGCTATGCACATGATAAAGAAATTTACTCATTAGAAGTAGAAGGTCAAAAGCCAGATGGGATTATAGAATATGAAGAATATGGTAGAACGATGTATATGTGGTATTATAACGATTTGAAAAGCAATAAAAGAGGCGATTGTCTGAGCTACTCAGTAGATGTGCCAGAGTAATTTTTCAAATTGGCTAATCTGCCACAACTGAATATGACCGTCAAGGTCAGATGAAGAAACCGATGTATTGAGCGTAAAGCGATCATGCGTCGGTTTTTCTTTTTGCAAAATAGTCCGGTGGACTGTTTTGTAAAACCGAAGGAACTGACAGAGCTTGGGACGGGGCGAAGTCAGTTTGTTCGGGCGGGAGTACGGAGGGTGCAACCCTTTGTGCATGGGTACAGGGAATGCAATATCCCTGTGCAGGTCAAGGGCGGCAGCCTTGCCCAGTTAAGTGGCGTTTCGCCACTTAATACTGGGTATTACTTGACGCAGAAAGCCGCAAGGAATCAGCTTCGCTGCCCTTCTCCCCTGTCGGGGAAATCAAAAAGAAAAGGAGGAACTCATGTGAAATTAACAAGACACAATGGACGAGCCGGAAAGAATGGCGTTTATAACCCGAAGCACAATGACCGCAGTTTTGACATTGCCAACAGCGAACACATTGACGAAGAACGAGCCAAACAAAATCTCTATTGGGACTGTTACAATGGCTTTCGCAATTTCAAAAATCCCGAAAAGGAAAATGAGCTGTCTGCCACTTTTGAAGATGTGGAACAGCTTTTTTATCGTCAGCGGTATCATGATTTTGTAACAGGACAGAATGAAAGAAATGTGAAGAACCGACACCCTGAAAGAAATAAGGAAACTGGAGATTTACTCAAAAGCAAAAAGACCTGTCCAGAGGAAACGGTCTATCAGATTGGAACGCTTGACAATCATGTTCCGCCGGAATTGCTCATTGAGATCGTCACAGAATTTATGGAAATCGCAAATGAGCGTTTCGGCTCTCATGTCCATATCCTGAATTGGGCGCTGCACTTGGATGAAAGCACCCCTCATATTCACGAGCGTCATGTGTTCGACTGTGAAAATCAATATGGAGAGATTGCCCCACAACAGGAAAAGGCTTTGGAAGCATTGGGGTTTGAACTGCCGGAACCGGAGAAGCCAGTCGGAAGAAAAAACAACCGCAAGATGACTTTCGATTCAGCTTGCCGAGTGCTGCTGTTTGATGTGGCGAAAAAGCATGGCTTACAACTGGAAGAAGAACCGGAATATGGTGGTCGTGCATATCTGGAAAAACAGGACTATATTCTTTTCAAGCAAAAGGAGCAACTGGCAGCACAGGAGCAAAAGTTGGAAGAACTCACGATGAAGATTGAAGATGTGGAAGCTTTGGTGGACGAGGTTGCCGATATTGCCTATGACAAGGCGGTTGAGGTCGTTGCTGATACTGTAAAACTGGAAACGCACAAGGAGGATATTAAGCTGGTGGAGCAGTCTAAGGCGTGGGTTCTCTCCCCTGAGCGTAAGGCTTCAAAGAAAGAAGTTGAGTATGCAGTGAAACGATTGGATGGCGTGATTGGCAGAATCACAAATGCTATGAAATCAACTATTCAGAAAATCCAAACTACGCTGATGAAACCGGAGGTCAAAAAAGCCGGAACGGAGCAAATCAAGAAGAAAGCCAAAAGTTCCATTATAGAGCAGTTGAGCCGCAAGAAGAAGGAAATGGCAGAGCGTGAAGTCAGCCGGACAATTCCGGCGAAAAGCAAAAAACAGGATATGGAACTTTAAGGCACTTGCTATTTTCGTTTTGAAAATGACAGGTGCTTTTTTCGTTTCTGGAAAGGAGTCACATGAATGTATTTGAAGTTGTAAAAGAAAATGTTACTGCCCGACAAGCCGCAGAAGCCTATGGCTTGAAAGTGGGTCGCACTGGTATGGCGTGCTGTCCGTTTCACTCGGATAAGTCCCCCAGTATGAAGCTGGATGAACGCTATTACTGTTTTGGCTGCGGAGCAACTGGAGACGCTGTTGATCTGACAGCGAAGCTATTCGGTATCGGGCTGAGGGAAGCTGCTGTCAAACTTGCTGAAGATTTTGGTCTTAACTATGACAGCCGACAAAAGCCCAGTATTCGCCCTCGTATTCGTGAGCCGACACCGGAACAGAAGTATCAAAAAGAAGAAAATCATTGCTACAAGGTGCTGACGGATTATTTTCATCTTCTTAGAGAATGGGAAAAGAAATACGCTCCTAAACAGCCGGATGAGGAATGGAATCCCCTGTTTGCAGAAGCACTGTATAAGAAGAACTATATCGAATATCTACTTGATATTCTTCTGTATGGTTCATTGGAGGAACGAAAAGCACTTGTGGCAGAACAGAGAAAGGAGGTGTTAAAACTTGAACAGCGAATTGCAGAACTGTCAGCAGACAGAACCATGCACAGTAGAAGAAATCCGAAACAGCTTAGAGCAGAGCGAGAAAGGTAAGGTTTATAATACTGCCGCAAATTATAAGCGTGTTCTGCAATATGACCCACTTTTGAAAGGGGCTATCCGAAAAAATCTTCTGACCGAAAGAATCGACATTGTGAAGCCCCTCGGTTGGTATCGTGACAGCCCGACATTGACGGATGTGGATGTGAAATATCTGCTCCTATATTTTGAAGAAAACTATGGATTGACCGTAGAGAAGAAAATCATAGACGCAGTTGCGGTTATTGCCAATGAAAATCGTTACCACCCTGTCTGTGATTTTCTCAATGCCTTGCAATGGGACGGAACAGAGCGCATACGCTTCTGTCTGCACCGCTTTCTCGGTTCTGATACAGATGATTACACCTATGAAGCATTGAAGTTGTTTCTGCTGGGTGCTATCTCACGAGCTTTTAAGCCGGGGTGCAAATTTGAGGTTATGCTCTGTCTTGTGGGCGGTCAGGGAGCCGGAAAGTCCTCTTTCTTCCGTTTGCTTGCGGTCAATGATGACTGGTTCTCTGATGACTTGAAAAAGCTGGATGATGAAAATGTGTACCGCAAAATGCAGGGGCATTGGATTATTGAAATGTCGGAAATGATTGCAACCGCCAACGCTAAGAGCATTGAAGAAATCAAGTCCTTTCTGAGCCGCCAAAAGGAAACCTATAAGATACCCTATGAAACACATCCGGCAGACAGAAAAAGACAATGTGTGTTTGGAGGTTCTTCTAATACCCTTGACTTTCTTCCCCTTGACCGAACAGGCAACCGCCGCTTCGTTCCGGTTATGGTCTATCCTGAAAGGGCTGAGGTTCATATTTTGGCAGATGAACAGGCTTCCAGAGAGTATATCAATCAGATGTGGGCAGAAGCTATGGAGATTTACAGAAGTGGCAATTTCCGTCTGAGATTCAGTCCGGCTATGAACGCTTATCTGAAAGCCCACCAAAAGGACTTTATGCCGGAGGACACAAAGGCAGGACAGATTTTAGACTATTTGGAACGCTATTCCGGCAGCATAGTCTGCTCTAAGCAGCTTTACAAGGAAGCACTGGGGCATGATTATGACGAACCGAAACAATGGGAGCTGCGAGAGATCAACGACATTATGAATAACGCTGTCACAGGCTGGAGGGCGTTCAGCAATCCGAGGTATTTTCCAGAGCCTTACCGCCGACAAAAGGGCTGGGAGCGTATCAGGAATGACAACGAGCCTGACAACAGCATGGATGGTTTTCAAGAAATCCCGACAGAGGAAATGGAACAGTTAGGACTTCCGGAAGAATGGTTGAAGCAAAAATAAAAGCCCGTTGTCGCTTCGGTTGTCGAGCCGGTTGTCGGTCTGGTTGTCGGGCAAAAATCCCGAAAGCCTTGATATTGCGGCACTTTTCCCTCTCTGACAACCATGACAACCAATATTATAAAGAAAAAGGAAATAGTAAAAAGATAGTATCGCCCGATAAAGAAAAAAGGTTTTCTGATGTCCGTTGTCGGAACTTCGTTGTCAGACCTTTCCTTGTCGGGCTTTTTCATTCAAGGAGGAATATCGTATGACAAATATTGTGAACAGTACACTACCCACCCCAAATAACCATTCGGAGAAAAACAAACCGGATGGAGTTTTTGTGATTAAGCAAGGCAAAACAAATTATAAAGTCAAAGTGTTTTTTGACCATAGTAGCGGTTTGACTGCGGAGGACAGGTTGAAACGCATTATTCAGGCAGAAGCAGAGAGAGAATCTGCGTAAGTAATATGAAAAATATCCACGCACCCCCTTGACAAAAGCTTTCAGAAGACACCCTCCTTGCCGCCATGGAAACCGCAGGGAATAAAGACTTCGATTCGGAGACAGAGAAGAAAGGACTGGGGACTCCGGCAACCAGGGCAGGTATCATTGAAAAACTGGTTTCTTCCGGCTATGCGGTAAGAAAAGGAAAGCAGATCGTGCCAAGCACAGAGGGCAGGGAACTGGTAAATGTTATGCCGGCTTATCTGAAATCTGCCGCAATGACTGCCGAATGGGAGAATCAGCTTTTAATGATGGAAAAAGGGCAGATCACAGATACACAGTTTATGGGTGAGATCACTTCTTTAGTTGGTAAGATCCTTTCTGTATGCAGGGAGATACCGGAAGAAGAAAGGAGAAGATTCCAGAAGGCAAGGGAAGTGATCGGTAAGTGTCCGGTCTGCGGTTCGGATGTTTTTGAAGGGAAACAGAATTTTTACTGTTCCAACAGGCAGTGTGATTTTGCCCTCTGGAAAGAAAACCGTTTCTTAGGGAGCATGGAGAAAACTTTGGATAAAAAGATGGCAGTGGAGCTTCTTGATAAAGCCTGCACCCATGTAAAAGGGCTGTATTCCAGAAAAAAAGATATAAAGTTTGACGCAGACCTTTTGCTGACACTGGAGGATGGAAAGCCAAGGTTCCATCTGGAATTTCCAAAGAAGAAAAAGAAATAAGGCAAGGAGGTAGGCAGTATGTCGAAATTACAGGACATCCGGGAATTGGCACAGGAACATGCGACATCGGTGAGCAGTTCACCAAGGGACTGGATGGGTTACATGGATACCGCAGCGAGACTGTACCGGTATCCTTTTACAGACCAGTTACTGATCCACGCACAGCATCCACAGGCAACCGCCTGTGCGTCCCTGGAACTGTGGAATGAGAAGATGTTCCGCTGGGTAAACCGGGGAGCAAGAGGAATCGCCCTGCTTGACGAGAATGGTCACAATGCCAGACTCCGGTATGTGTTTGATATTTCAGATACGCACATGGTGGCAGGCGGAAGAAGCCCTTACCTGTGGCAGATGCAGGAACATCAGCAGGAAGAGATCCTTACCCATCTGGTAGAAGCGTATGGTCTGGAAGAAAAAGATACCGGGAGTTTATCGGATGCGTTGATGGCGGTTGCAAGGGAAATGGTCGCAGACAGTCTGGAAGAATATCTGGACGGCTTGGAGTATGCAGCGGAAGGAACGTATCTGGAAGATCTGGATGAAGTTACGATCCGCAGTGATTTCCGCCAGCTTGCAACGGACAGCGTATATTACATGCTTTGCAGACGGTGTGGTCTGGAACCGATGGAGCTTCTGGAAGAAGAGGATTTTATGCACATCACCGATTATAACCGGCTGTCTGTACTGACCTTTCTTGGAAATGCAGCAAGCCAGATCAGTGAGAGTGTTCTGATCGACATTGGAAGGACGGTACATAAAATTTCTCTGGAAGAAGCCAGAAAAGAGGTTGAAATTTCCAATGAAAGGAATTATAATAACTTTAACACGTTAATGCGTGAAAATAAAAATCAGGATGTAGAAAACAACAAAGAAGAAAATATCGAGAATGAAGGAGGAACCGACTATGGAACTGACATATCATCGCAAGGGGGATTACCTGTTTCCGAACCTGACCGTAGAGGAGGAAGAAGTGACAATCGGGAAATACGGGATGCTTCGGAGAACATTCCTGAAGGAACACAAGAACAGCCTGTATCAGAGCCTGTTCCTGACAGGAAAGCTGAACAGCCATCTGGCAGAGATCGAGAAGGCAGCACAGGAGAGGATGGACAGCCAGATGGAGAAACTGCTGAAGAACCATCCGGCACCGGACAAGGAAGCAGACCCGATGGCCTGGACAGCACATATGAACGCACTGATGGCAACAGCGGAAGAGAGCATCTTGACGGAATTGGTATACAGCTAGTTGAAGATACAAGAGAAGATGGACTGAGCAAAGCAGAGGAAGAAATCGCCTCTGCTTTATCTTTGCCCGAATATCCCACAGCAAATGAACAGAAAAGGCAGATTGGTGAAAGGGTAGCTGCTTTATATGCCGGGGAGATTCCTATTCCGGAAAGTGTTGTGGATGATATTTTACGGACGGGAGGAAACCGGACAGGAAGCCAGCTGCGTATCATCTATAACTTTATGAGTGAACAGTCACCGGGAGAATACACGGAGTTTGTAAAGCGTGAGTATGGAAAAGGCGGCAAAGGTTTTCAGATGGATGGAAGGGAATATTCCGTCTGGTTTGATGAAACCGGGATGCAGATCGCAGTCGGGCACACGGTGGCAGACCAGATTCTGGATAAAGCCTTTTTATCTTGGAAAGATGTCAGCAGACGTATCCATCAGCTTTTAGATCAGGGAGAATATGCCCCGCAGTCGGTATTGGATGCGGCAAGGGACAATGCCCTGAAGGAACACGCACAGGCACTTGCCTATATGAAAGGGGATATGGCAGAAGGTGTGGCAGAGATTGTCTTTGATGAAGCAGACCTGCCGCATCTTCGCAGTATTTATCCGGAAATCACGGATTATCTTACTGAAAAACTGCAAGATTCAGAGTGGCTTTCGGATTTGAATGAAAGACTGGAAGCACTGGCAGAAGCCTACGAGACGGACAATTCTCTTATGCGTTTCCATCATTATAATCCGGTCAATATCTCCAGACAGTTCCAGAAGTTTGCAGATGAGGTGATTCCATACCAGGCGAGAGAGGGATTTGCATGGAAAGAACAGCAGATGTTCATTACACAGGACGAGATCGACGCATTTCTTGCCAGAGGTGGGGCGTATTCCGAAGGCAGGCTCAGGACATATTCCTTTTATCTGTTACATACGGAGGAAAAAGCAAGGGCTGACTTTATAAAAGAGCAGTATGGCATCGGCGGATGCAGCCACGCACTTTCCGGTGCGGATAATTCCCATGCAGACTATGACGGGAAAGGTTTGGTTCTTGCCAGAGGAAATTTTGGAAATCCGCATACTTCCATTACCTTACCGTGGAATAAAGTGGCAAGACGGGTAGAGTATCTGATAAAGAATGACAAGTTCTTGCAGGCAGAGGATTATGTCCATATGCCAGAATATGAACGGGAGCAGATGGCAACAAAGGTGTTGAACTTTTATAACCGTCTGCCAGAAGATATTGACCGTCCTTTTGAAGAGGATTTTTTCTGGGAAGCACCCAGAAAGGAGATCATGGAGGTGCTGAATAATCCGGAAAGCACAGAAGAACTACTTGAAAAAATGGATGCGGCATTGGCAGCTCTGCCATTAGACTTTGAAGCCTATGGGACAGACTATCAGCAGAAAGCAGGGATTCTTTCAGAACTTCATCAGTATGCAGAAGGAATTTATACGATCTTTCCAATTCCGGAAGTGGAAACATCTTTTTCAGAAGCAGGGCTATCTGGGCATCAGATGTCTATGTTTGATTATCTGGATACAAGGGCATTGTCTGAACCGACCGAGATAGATATGTCGGATGTGGACGAAACCGAGGAAGTGGAGATAACCACTGAGGGAGAATCTGTTTCTGAGACTGAGGAACAGGAGGAACTTCTGACAGACGAAGACATTGTAGAAGTATCAGAGCAAATTGAAGTAGAGAAACCAGAAAGTAGTGCAGATAGAAAGACTGCAGAACAGCTTGCGGATTCCTGGGACGAAGGTGTTTTCGAGTATCAGGGTTATCATTTTGAAGCCGTTGGAGTATTACCGGAAGGACTGGAAGGAAAAGAACTGGTAGCTCAGACCCGTTCCAATACAGAACTGCATTTATCCACCTATCATACCGAAGATTTTCCGAAATATTCTTATGAGGAGTTTTATGCAGTCTGCAACGCACCGACCGCAGATATATTCCGGTGTCTGGAAACCGGACGCAACTATATTCCGGGAGAAAATGAACTGTTTGGATACGAGGGAGAGTTTCTGCCGTATGTAAAACAGGAACAGGAGAAGATTGTAACGGAACCGCATAACTTCCGCATCCAGGATCATGACCTTGGTGCTGGCGGACCGAAAGCAAAGTATCAGGCAAATATGGAAGCCATCCATTTATTGCAGACTTTGGAGAAGGAAGAACGACTGGCAACGCCACAGGAACAGGAAATCTTATCCCGCTATGTCGGATGGGGCGGTATCCCACAGGCATTTGAGGAAAACAACAGCAGCTGGGCAGAGGAATATCTGGAGTTAAAGAACACTCTGTCAGCAGAAGAATACAGTGCGGCAAGGGCATCGACCTTAAATGCGTTTTATACTTCGCCAACTGTGATTAGTAGTATGTATGAAGCACTGGAGAACATGGGACTGAAGCAGGGAAATATTCTGGAGCCATCATGTGGTGTCGGTAACTTTATGGGTTTGATCCCGGAGAGCATGAACAAGGCAAAAATGTATGGTGTGGAGCTTGACCCGGTTTCCGGCAGGATTGCAAGGCAGCTTTACCAGAAAAATAAGATTGCCATACAGGGATTTGAGGAAACAGATTACCCGGACAGCTTTTTTGACTGCGTGATCGGGAATGTACCATTTGGGGCATATCAGGTCAGTGACCGCAGATATGACCGCCACCATTTTCTGATCCATGATTACTTTATCGCAAAATCCCTTGACCTGATTCGTCCCGGCGGAGTGGTGGCTGTGGTGACTTCCAGTGGGACGATGGATAAACAAAATCCGGCAGTCCGACAGTACCTTGCAAACCGGGCAGAGTTATTAGGGGCGATCCGCCTTCCAAATAATGCGTTCCAGAGAAATGCCAATACAGGTGTTGTCTCCGATATTTTATTTTTCCAGAAAAGAGACAGGGCTTCCATCGAGGAACCGGACTGGATACATCTGAAGGAAACTGCCGAAGGATATTCGGTCAATGCGTATTTTGCAGAGCATCCGGAAATGGTGCTTGGGGAGTTTACAACGGAGAGTACCCAGTATGGAAAACAGGAAGTAACTGTAAGAGCAAAAGAGGGAGTCACCTTAGAGGAACAGTTAAAGGAAGCAGTAAAGCATATCCACGGAACCATTACGGAGCTGGAACTTTCCGATACGGAACTGGAAGAAGATGTGGTGTCCATTCCGGCAGACCTGGAGGTAAAGAATTTCAGTTTTACGGTGGTCAATGAGGAAGTGTATTACCGGGAAAACTCTGTGATGAACCGGATGGAACTCCCGGCGGCAACGACCGAGCGTGTAAAAGGCATGGTAAAGATCCGTGATGCGACGAATGCCCTGATTCAGTGTCAGATGACCGAGGGAAGCGATGAGCAGATCACACAGCTTCAGGGGAAACTCAATGAAGAATACGATACGTTCACAGCAAAGTATGGTCTGCTCAGCAGTAATGCCAATAAAAGGGCATTTAGCCAGGACAGCAGCTATTGTCTTTTAACATCTCTGGAATTTCTGGATGATAAGGGAGAACTGAAACGGAAGGCAGATATTTTTACCAAGAGAACCATCCGCCGGGCAGAAACCGTGACTTCTGTTGATACAGCCAGTGAAGCACTTGCCGTATCTATCGGAGAAAGAGCCGGGGTTGACCTTGCGTATATGTCACAGCTTTCCGGGAAAACGGAAGAGGAACTGACGGAGGAACTTGCAGGAGTCATCTTTAAGAATCCAATCGGTGAAAAATGGGAGCCATCGGATGAGTACCTTTCCGGGAATGTAAGGGAAAAGCTGCGGATTGCGAAACAGTTTGCCGAAAATCATCCGGAATACATTGTAAACGTGCAGTATTTAGAGCAGGTACAGCCCAAAGACCTGGATGCGTCAGAGATTGAGGCAAGGCTTGGTGCAACCTGGATTTCGGAGGACTATATCACACAGTTCATGGCAGAGACATTCCATACACCAAGATATTATGTCGGGGACCGGATCAAAGTCCAGTATGCCGAAGTGACCGGGCAGTGGAATGTCACAGGAAAAAGTATAGACAGCTATGGAAATGCTCTTGTTACTTCTACTTATGGAACACAGAGGGCAAATGCGTACCGTTTGCTGGAAGATGCCTTAAATCTTAGGGATACCAAGATTTATGATACGGTGCAGGATGCGGACGGGGAACACCGGGAATTGAACCGGAAAGAAACGATGCTTGCACAGCAGAAACAGGAATTGATTCGGGAGGAATTTAAGTCCTGGATATTCAAAGACATGCACCGCAGGGAAGATTTATGCCAGATCTATAATGAACGGTTTAACAGTATCCGTCCAAGAGAATACGATGGAAGCCATATCCAGTTTGTAGGTATGAATCCGGAAATCACCCTGATGCCGCACCAGAAAAATGCGGTGGCTCATGTGTTGTATGGGAACAATACTCTGCTGGCCCACTGTGTAGGAGCTGGAAAGACGTTCCAGATGATCGCAGCCGGTATGGAAGCGAAGCGTCTGGGACTGTCACAAAAAAACCTTTATGTCGTGCCGAACCATCTGACGGAACAGTGGGGAAGTGACTTCTTACGCCTTTATCCGGGAGCAAATATCCTGGTTGCTACAAAGAAGGACTTTGAACCGGCAAACCGAAAACGGTTTTGTTCCCGTATTGCGACCGGGGATTACGATGCCGTGATTATCGGGCATACACAATTTGAGAAAATCCCTCTTTCCAGAGAACGGCAGATTGCCATGCTGGAACAGCAGATCGCAGATATTACGTTCTCTATCGAGGAAGCAGGACGGCAGGCAGGGCAGAATTATACGGTCAAACAGCTGGAAAAAACAAAAAAGAGCTTACAGGCAAAGATGAAAAAACTCAATGACCAGACCAGAAAGGATGATGTTGTGACATTTGAACAGCTGGGAGTAGACAGGCTGTTTGTGGATGAGAGCCATTCATTCAAGAACCTTTTTTTATATACAAAAATGCGGAACGTGGCAGGAATTTCCCAGACCGATGCACAGAAAAGTTCGGATATGTTTATGAAGTGCAGATACATGGATGAACTGACCGGCGGCAGGGGGATCACTTTTGCGACAGGTACTCCCGTGTCAAATAGTATGACAGAACTTTACACTATCATGCGTTATCTCCAGTATGACACACTCATGCGTATGGGCATGGGACATTTTGATTCCTGGGCGGCAACGTTCGGGGAGACAGTGACCGCAATCGAATTATCACCGGAAGGAACGGGCTATCGTGCGAAAACACGGTTTGCCCGTTTTTTTAATCTTCCGGAGCTGATCTCCATATTTAAGGAAGCTGCGGACATCCAGACATCGGATATGCTGAACCTTCCTGTACCGGAAGCAGAGTTTATCAACGAAGTCTTAAAACCAAGCGAGGAACAGCAGGAAATGGTCGGGGCATTTTCGGAACGTGCGGAAAGCGTAAGGGCAGGCTTAGTGAATCCAACCGAGGATAACATGCTGAAGATCACGAACGATGGAAGAAAATGTGCCCTTGACCAGAGATTATTAAATGAACTTCTTCCGGACGATGAAACAAGCAAGGTCAATACCTGCGTAAAAAATGCGTATCAGGTATGGGAGGAAGGAAAAGCAGACCGTACAACACAGCTAATCTTCTGTGACCTGTCCACACCGAAAGAGGATGGCAGTTTCAATGTGTACGATGATGTGCGGGAGAAGCTGGTTGCCAGAGGTGTACCGAAAGAGGAAGTTGCTTTTATCCATGAATATAACACGGAAGCAAAAAAAGCTGACCTTTTTGCAAAGGTAAGAGCCGGGCAGGTGAGAATCCTGATGGGTTCCACACCGAAACTTGGTGCCGGTACTAATGTGCAGGACCGATTGATTGCCTTGCACCATCTGGACTGCCCGTGGAAGCCGTCCGATCTGGAACAGCAGGAAGGTCGAATCTTACGACAGGGAAACCAGAATGAGAAGGTAAAGATCTTCCGGTACGTTACGGAAAATACATTTGATGCGTACATGTGGCAGATTCTGGAGAACAAGCAGAAGTTCATCAGCCAGATCATGACCAGTAAATCCCCGGTCAGGGCCTGTGAAGATGTGGATGATACGGCACTTTCCTATGCCGAGATCAAGGCACTTGCCACAGGAAATCCGTATATCAAGGAAAAGATGGATCTGGATGTGCAGGTCAGTAAATTAAAGCTCTTAAAGGCGAACCATACCAGTCAGATCTACCGCTTGGAATCCGATATTGCAAAGAATTTCCCAGTACAGATCAGTGCATTGAAGGAACGGATTGCCGGGATGCAGGCAGACTTGCAGGTCATAAAAAGCGTGGATTTACAGGACAATGATGCTTTTGTTATGAACGTAGGGAATGTCAATTATGCAGATAAAAAGGAGGCAGGGGAAGCGTTACTTGCAGCCTGTGCAGGATTAAAGACAGTCAGTACCGGCGGCAAAGTCGGGGAGTATCATGGATTTCGTCTGTCAGCAACGTTTAATGCATTCACCCATACATTTGAACTGACGGTCAAAGGAAAATGTTCCTATAAGCTGGAGATTGGAAAAGACCCCGCAGGAAATATCCAGCGTATTCACAATGCTTTTTCTTCTATCGAGAAAAAGTTGGTAGAGAGTGAGCAGAAACTGGAAACGGTACAACAGCAGCTTGCGACTGCACAGGAAGAAGTGAAAAAGCCGTTTCCAAAAGAGGCAGAACTGAATGAAAAGATGGAACGGTTATCGGAGTTAAATTCCCTGTTAAATATGGACGAGAAGGGAAATGAAACCATCATGGCAGATGAAGATATTGGCAGGGAAGCGAGTGCGGAAAGCAATAAGAGAGAATCTGTGGGAGAACGGGAACTGCCGGAAATCGCAGATAACATACATAAGCCTTCCATCGTAGACCGTCTGAAGCAGGAGAAAGCACAGCAAAACGCACTACAACAGCCGACTGTACAGAAGCCGGCAAAGAAGAAACACGAGCAGGAGTTATAAAAGTTTTCCCGTCAGAGGGTTCTCTGGCGGGAAACATCCAAAAGGAGGATTTTTATATGGCAAATAATATAGAGAAACAGTTAAAGGAAATATCGGAACGTCTGGAACAGGGCGTAAAGGAGATTTTTACTTCGGAACGGTATACGGAATATCTGAATACCATGTCCAAGTTCCATAATTACAGTTTTAATAACACCCTTCTGATCACCATGCAGAAACCGGAGGCTACTCTGGTGGCAGGGTATCAGGCATGGCAGAAGAAGTTTAACCGCCATGTAAAGAGAGGGGAAAAAGGAATCCAGATCATCGCACCGGCACCCATCCGTGAGAAACAGGAGATTGAAAAGATTGACCTGGTGACCAAAGAGCCGGTGATCGGGGATGACGGTCAGCCGGAAACAGAGATTGTTGAGATGGTCATTCCAAGGTTCCGTGTGACAACAGTATTTGATGTCAGCCAGACAGAGGGAGAACCGATTGCAGAGCTGGAAGTACCGGAACTTACCGGGAGCGTACAGTTTTATGACACGTTCATGGAAGCATTGCAGAACATTTCCCCTGTGCCAATCCGCATGATGGAGATAGAAGGGGAAGCAAAGGGGTATTATCATCAGACAGAAAAATATATCGCAATTCAGGAAAATATGAGTAATCTCCAGACCATGAAAACCGGAGTCCATGAAGTAAGCCACGCATTGCTGCATGACCGGGAGGTAATGGATGCGGAAGGGATTTTAAAAGACCGGACAACCAAAGAAGTAGAAGCAGAAAGTATTGCCTATATTGTCTGCAACCACTTTGGTCTGGATACTTCAGAATACTCTTTTACCTATATTGCCAGCTGGTGTGAGAGCAAGGATATGAAAGCACTCCGGGCATCTATGGATACCATCCGGAAAACGTCTGCGGAAGTCATTGAGAATATCGAGACACAGATGCACGAGCTGGAAATGGAAAGACCAATCCGGGATACTTTTCATAAGGAAGATTTAATTCTGCATCTTTCAGGCAGCATGGGTTCCGAGTTTACTTATGATCTGATCGAAAACATGAGCAGGGAACAATTAGAGCAGAATGTGGGTGAATACGTCCGCCTTCTGGAAAGTGGTGAGATAGAGGAAAATGAAAAACCACTGGAAAGTTTTCTGGAAGAAAAAGGTGCTGCCGTCACACCGCTGTATGACAGCAGTGGGCACGGAGAGAACTATCCGATTGATTTTTATGATGTGGAATATGATGCTGACACAGGCATTACTTATTTTTCTGACCTTTCTCCGAAAGATCAGGCAGAGATGTTGGTGCAAAAAGCAGAGTTTCCAAGAAATATTTTTTCGGAAAATGAAAAGGCATTTGTAAATGAATATGCAGAAACCTTCCCTGGACAGGTGGAAAGACTGAATGACCTGGTATGGGATATGAGGGAATCTTATGATGAAGCCGGTTCAAAGCTGGTGTATGAAGTGATCCAGGCAGCGAGGGCGAACTTCCCAGCGAAGGAACCGGAAATTGCAGAAGAAACAGCCATGCAGTATGCCCACCGTCTGATTGAAACAGCAGAAGCTGCCAATACGGGAGATTTCACAGATTCCCAGAGAAATCTTATTGTAAATTTTGCATATAAGATGGATAACAAAGATGAAGTGCTTGGACTGGTGAACCGTATGATGACGGCAATCCGCAGACCGGGAAGTGAATATACGAGGAGCCTTATGAATGAAACACAGGCACAGATTGACAATTTTCCGGATGGCATGATCGGTTTTACCGAAATGCACGAGGCAGGAATCCGGTTAGACCATATGCTTCCGCTTACGAAAGACCGGGCATATGAATTGTACCGTGGAGGGGCAGAAATTTATGTGTTACATGGAAATTCCGACAATCCGCAACTGGCAGAATCCACACTTGTAGACACAGAAAATGCAATTCTTGGATATGACGGTATCTTTGGAATCACAGAAACAGAATGGGAAGTGCAGAAAGAAAGAGAAGCCTCTGCTACAAAGCAGGAGGCACTGGAACAGCAGAGTGCAGAAAAGATTGATGAGACACTTCTTCTGCATGGAGAAAGCGGAAGGTTTGCCATTTATCAGATGGATAGTGGAGATGAGCATACTTATCAGTTTATGGGAATGGAATCCGCAAAGAGTCTGGGATATACCATTGACGGAAAGGATTACCGGATGGTTTATGCAGCACCATGGATGCCAACGATCACGTTAGAAAATATATTTGAACGCTTTAACATTGACCGACCAGAAGATTTCCGTGGACATTCATTATCGGTAAGTGATGTGATCGTGATAAACAGGGGTGCAGAGATCACAGCCTATTATGTAGATTCTTTTGGATTTCAGGAACTTCCGGAGTTTGTCCAGCAGAGAAGGAACATGCTGGAACATAATTCCGTCAGGGCATATCCGCCAGTTTATAAAGGAACATTGGAACAGGCAATGGGAGAACGGGATGTAGATGCCTATTTGGATTCCAGAAAGTTAAACCTGGACTGCAAGAAGGCAATCGAAGAAACCATCCGGGAGAATTTTGACGGACTGCACTTAAAGCAGGATGCGGCAAAAGAAGCCGTGGAACGCTTTGGGGAAGAACGTATGAATTTTGTTATGGCAAACACCATCCGTGAACTTTCCCATGATGGAAGATTCTCCAGACAGAACAAAGACTGGGCGGAGCATATCGAAGTCCCGGAAAATATCAGCCGGGGCAGAAATCTGAATCTGGATTATGTGATCGAAAGCCACCCGGCAGTTTTAGATGGGTTTATCGACATGGCAAGAGCTGAGATCCGGATGCAGAGGATAGAACAGGCGATAGGAGAAAACGAAGTGACGATCACGGCAGAGACAAGAGGATATGAAGCAGAAGGACATAACGGGACATGGCATACGGTTGATGAAAAGGAATATGCCGGGGAGAAGTTTTTCTTAATGGAACATGATGAATTTGGTTCCGATGTGGCAGGCATTATCGTAGCAGAAAATGGACAGCTTGTAGCGGAGGACTTATGGAATGGGTTTGATGCAGGAGCATTGGAAGCTGTATTAGAATATTTGCAGGAAAATGGAACAACACTTTATGACTTGCCGGAATTCCCGAAAGATTCTGCTGTAACCCTGCGGAGTGGACAGACACTTACAATCGAAGAAGTACAGGCAGTGCAGAAAGATACCTGGGAAGAAACGATGGAAGGAAAAAATGAATCCGGAACAGATGTCCGATTTAATTTTCATGCAGTCAGTGAGGTGCAGCTGCCGGAAGGCATAAAGTTAAAAATGCCAGAGATTCATTACATTGATAATTTTTATGTGATGGAAGATGTAAATGCAGAGGGTGTAGTAAAAGTAAACCGGTATGAATCACTGGATGAAGCGATGCAGGAATATTTACGTTTGCCAAATCATCAGAAAAAAGTGCTTGGTATCCAGAATACGGAAACAATGCAGGAAAGCATGGATTTTATCCGGTGTGAAAACGGAATAGATCAGCTTACCCATGCATATGAACAGATCGGAGGGTGGCTGAATCCGGAAATATATGAAGCGGTAAATAAAATGGAAAATATACTGGAGTGGAATGAGGTGCAGATTGCATATCAGATTGGAAAACAATACTTTACAATCCAGACCGTAGAAGATGGCTATGATTATACGTTTTACAATGAAGATTATCAGGAGGATGATGGAGGAATCTATGACAATCCGACAATCTATGTGGATGAAGCCGCCAGTGATATTTTAGAAGATAAAGGGTACTCGCTGGAAGATGCAAAAGTAGTGGATTATGAAGAACTGATGGCAGATGTGGAAGAAGTTCAGGAAGAACAGATGCAGCGGGTGCAATTAGAAAAGAACTGCCCGGCAAGTATTTTTGAAGGATTTCGCAGGGAAGAAGCACTGCAAACCTATGAAGGAATTGCAATGCAGTTTACCAGGAGCAAAGGGTATCTGACTATTCAGGCAACAGAAGAAGGATATTCGTTTATTTTTTATGACTCTGACCTGCATGAAATTCAGGGTGGTGATTACGATAATCCAGACGCATCCATTCAGGAAGCAGCTTATGAAATCCTTAAAAGTGAAAGAATGGATGACATGGAATGTGTCAAAGTGGATTATAAAGAATTTGAAGAAATGACGATCCAGCACTCTAAGGATTTATTGCAGGAGGGGGAACTTCGTGCGACTTCGGAGATTGGAAGAAATGAACGGGCATTAAATAGCCTGAGCAGGGCAGAAGTTGAAAGAGGTGTCCTGTATCATGCACAGGCAGTATTAGAAGATATGGGAATGGAACAAGAGGTAGAGCTGCTTGCTGCAAGGGTGTATGGTTCCAGAAGCAGACAAGACCTTTACCGGGAAGATTCTGACCTTGATGTGGTTCTTTCCTATAAAGGTGATATTCGAGAAGATAGCTTTTTCAATGCCTTAAATGAATCCGGCATAGCGATGGCAGGAATCCAGGTGGACATTAACCCGATTGCAGAGGAGCGAATCACTCTGGCAGAGTATATAAAAGAATCTGAAAAATATCTTGACCAGCAGGAGATTAAAAAACTTGCCGTGGATCTGGATAATTTTAGCTATGACGTTGATACCTATGAGTATAACGATACGGTTGAAAATAGAGAAGAACAGGTGGAGAAACTCACGGAGGATATTTTGAATAAGAAAACAGAGGCTGTCAAGGACTGGCTGCTTGAGGTATCTGAAGAATCCGATATAGACAGCGATATTATAACTGCCCATTCTTTACTTTCACGTCTGGAGGACGCAGAGAGATTTTCTATCTTTGACAAACAGCCGGAGCAGGAACAGCCAGAAGCCACGATCAGTTTTTATGTCGCAGAGTGCATGGAGTTTCCAGTCATGGGAGAGTACCATAATAACCTCACTTTAGAAGAAGCCATTAAAATATATGAGAGTATCCCAGCAGAGAGACTGCATGGGATTAAAGGAATCGGATTTGATCTGCAAGATGGTGATGAAGATTATTCTGGGGAATATGAGTTGATGAGTGCAGACCGGATACGGCGTGATCTGATAGATATGATTCCACACTATAAAGAAAGCCCTCTGGTGCAGAAAGCAATCACAGATATGGAAAAGTATCTGGATGAAAAGCATGGAAGGGTGCAGGAAACGGAACATGCGGCAGAAACAGTAATAGAAAGTGGAGAGAAACCTTCTGCGATTACGGCAGACAGAAGGGCAGAGCAGGCGGTATCTGTAAGTCAGAGCCAGCCACAAAAAGCGGAACCTGCAAGCAGAGCAAAAGGTGAAGTGAAGAAGTCTGTGCTGCAGTCTTTAAAAGATTTTCAGGCAAGGGCAAAAGCACAGGAGCAGAATAAGACAACGGAAAAATCCAAGACACATAAGAAGGGAGAGGTGGAATTATGATGGATCTGGCGATGAACTTTGATGCGGATGAATGTTTAGTAACCGCAATGTTTGATAAAGGAAACCGAAATGACACAATGGAGGCAATCGACCATATCATTCCTTTTTTGAAAGGCGATGCAGATATGATCGGGCTTGTCTGCAATACCATAAGAAAACTGTTCTGCATGAGTGATGAAGGATATGAGGTTTTTCTTATGGATCTGGAAGAATATAAAATGGAACTGGAAGAGGAGGAAGAAGAATGAGTACAAGTCAGTGTGCAGTATATCAGGTAAAAGATACCCCAGAGTACCGGGATGTCCGTTTCCGTTCTTACGAGAAACTGAAAGGCGAAGGAAGAACAGTCCAGATAGAAAACTATCAGCAGGTGTATATTGGAAGAATCCAGCCGGGGGAAACTCCGGCTGACATTAAACTCCGTTTACAGAAACAGCGACCGAAGAACTTCAGAGGTCATTCCATTGGTTGCAGTGATGTGATCGTCATCACCGACGATGGAAAAACCACAGCTTACTATGTCAACAAAGATGGTTTTATCATCATTCCGGAATTTCTCACAATCAAAAGTTCTTCCGATACCAGACTCTCCATTGATACGACCGGATATGAAATCGAAGGAAAGAAAGGGACATGGCTTGCACAGGATTATATCCTGATGAACGAAAAGAAATGGTTTCTGATGGAACATGAGGAGTATGGGACAAGAGCAGCCTATGTGATTCTTAGTGAAGAAGGTGCCGTAGTTATGAATGACTGTTACAATGGCTTTGATGAAGAAGCCAGACGGAACATCCAGAACTTCATGCAGCAACAGGCAGAGCAGGCACAGGAACAAAAGAAACAACAGGAAATGCAGGTACAATCCCAGACCGAACAATTACAATCCGGAGAAACACAAAAGAAGAAACCAGAGCTGGCAAACTGGCAGAAGGTCATGGATAATGGAGAATATCTTCGCAGTGCAGAGATGGCAGAAGAAGCCAATTACAATATGATTGACGGACTGATGAACAACACTCCAAAGAAAAAGGATAAGAACGCTCCACGGAGATCGGTACTGAAACGGCTCCGCAATCATCAGAAGAAGATAGCCAGTCAAGGCAAAGGACAGCCACAACAACAGAAGGCGATGGAAGAAGAAATGGAAAGGAAGAAGAAGTAAAAAAGTCTTGCCAGAATTTTTGAGGGTAATATAAAAAAATGGTTGATTTTTTCTCTCGAATATCATATCATAACATTAACAGGACTCCCCGCACCTCTCACGCAAGTGATGTGTCCCATGGGGAGACATTTTTATTTTTGGAGAAATAATGGTGAATACAAGTGAAATTAAAAATGAAAAGTTGAAAAATAATGAAGCAACTGTACAGGTAATGAAACAACCGAAAACCTTTGCTCAACAAGTTGAAATTATTAAAGAAAAGGGTTTTATTATAGATAATGATACAGAATGTATCAGATTTTTAAAACAGGCGAATTATTATAGATTATCTGCTTATTTCCTTCCGTTTAGAAAAAAGGATGGGACGTATTTTTCGAATATAAACTTTCACAGAATTCAAAGAATCTATGAATTTGACAGTAGATTGCGTGGTGTATTATTTAATTATATAGAAAAAGTTGAATTATATTTAAGAACGCAATTAGCCTATTACAGTGGACATGTTCATGGGGCTTTAGGATATATGGATGGGGCTATTTACAATGACAGGCACAATCATGAAAAGTTTGTGAAACTGTTAAATGTATGTATAGAGGAAAATAAAAGTACATCAGTAGTTCAGCACCATAAAGAAAAGTATGGCGGAAATTTTCCTATATGGGTTATTGTTGAATTTTTTTCAATGGGAATGTTGTCCTACTTTTATGCAGATTTGCAGTCTGGTGACCAGAAATATTTAGCAAAAGAATTATATGGTACATCAGTGGCCTGTTTAAAAAGCTGGTTACGTTGCATCACTGATTTAAGAAACCGTTGCGCACATTATTCAAGGCTGTATTATTGGTCATTTCCCGCATTACCCAAAATGCCAAGGGAATTAGAAATGTCACCAAACAGAAAATTGTTTTCACAAATACTTGTATTAAAATTATTATATCCAGACAAAAAAGAATGGATCAACAAAGTCTTGATAGAATTAAAAGCTATTGTAGAAGAATATGAGAATGATATATCATTGAGACATATAGGGTTTCCGGAAGATTGGTATAAGCAGTTAGAAAAATAGAGATATATTTTTAGGGACAGAGGAGCAATCTGTCCCTTTTAATGTGTCTCTATAAATTTGGCTCTTTTCTATCATGTAGTTGCTCGTAATTCTTCTTAAGAATCATATCAATATTCGCAGACACAGTGCGAAGTTCCCGTTCATAATCCCGGTGATTAGAAAAATCTTCACGCTGTCTATCCTTCAATTCAACAAGCCGGTCCTTTTCAGCATAGAGAGCTTTCATGGAAGGCAATTTATTCCCGCCAGATTTTTCTCTGAGTGTTCGGAGGGCTGCGTCATACAGGGAAAGTTCTGCCTGGTGTTCTTCATAAAATTTCTCCTTGTTTCGGCTTTTGCGATAATCTGCGTACACATTTTTATATGCCAGATATTGTCCGGTAAAATGAATCTGCTCATTCACATCTTTAAGTTGCTGTTCAGTATCTTTTAAAGATTTTCTGGAAGCACTGGTCTGGTCTGATGCCTGATCGAGTGCTGCATGGAAATCATCAAGAGAATCATAGCCATGTTCCTGTATGTAGGCAACAGTCTGAGCCATCTGCTTTAAATTGGTGAGCTTTACTTTTTGAGCATAGGCTTCGCTCTGCTGTGCTTTAATACAGGTTTGCAGATCTATGACAAGCCGGAGATCTGATTTTATGAAAATGAATGGTGCAGGGATAGCAGAAGTATCGGAGAAAGGAACAGTTGGCGAATCTGTGGAAGTATTCGGAGTCTGCTGTTCCAGAATTTCTTCTTTCTGTTCTTTATGGGATTTTGTGTTTTCCTCAAATGTTTTCAAGAGAAAATCTTCTGTGTATCTGGTTCCAAGATTTCTTCCAGTGATATATTTTTTTCTGCCAGGGTGAAGATAGCTGTACCGGTTTCGACTGATCTTGAAGATAATGTGATATTTTTCATCAAGGATTTTTGAAAATTCTTCTGGTGATCGGGCGGTACTTGCAGCATCATCAATAGCGTCACGAAGAAATTGTTTCTCTGTCTGGTAACGAGTTCCCTTTGGAGTGATTCCATCTTCTTTCATTTTCTGATTTAACTTATCGAGTTTTTCCTGTCCCCGGCGTTGTGCCCAATATTCTTTTTCTGTGATTTTTCTTTCAGCAGGAGTGAGCAGATCAACCTGATGTAGTCCTTCTTTTTTACACATATCCATAACTTCCTGTTTTAAATGGATAAGGTATGCTGTGCTTAGATGGTGCTTGTATCCGGCTTTTGCTTCACAGTCAAATTCCATATAGGGTTCTTGTGGTATGTCATATTTACGGAGACTGTTGATTACGATGTGTACATGGATATTTCCACTTTCGTTATGACCATCAGTATGAGTGCAGACTAAAGCCTGATGACCGGGGAAATTTTTCTTTGCAAAAGTTAATCCAAGTTGCTGGGCACGTTCACCGGTCAATCCACATTCATCCCTGTCTTTCGGGTCGAAGCTGATGATATAATGATGGGATTTTATCTCATTGAAGTTTTTGTTCTTGTGGTAGTAGCTGTTCAGCTCCTGACATTCAGATGCAAAAGAGAATGGATCACAGTTCAGACCGTCCAGATAATATTCTTCTCTCAACATCATATGTCCTTCTTTATCCAGAATCGGTTTTTGCGTATACTCGTTGTGTTGGAAGATAAGATACCGTTCCGATTCTCCGTAGTCAGAGTTTTTGCTTGCGATATGTTTAATTACTGCCACGGAAATCACCTGCCATTTTCATCACTTCATATTTCATTTCATAAATATCCCGGAGAGACTTTCGGATTTCATTTCTCATTTCTGAAGAGAGGATTCCACCCTGATTAAAATATCGGGCAATCTGATTTAGGTTGCTGCCAATCTTACCAAACTCACCGATTAGTTTTTTAATCTGATTGACGTCAGCAACAATTTCAAATCGTGCATTTACCTTTCCTTCCATAGTTTGAGTTCTCATGTATTCTGAAATACTCATTTCTGCCTGTGTTGCTGCATTTTCTATGATAGAAAACTCTGTATCTGTCAAGCGGATGGTTACCCGGTGTTCTCGTTTCATGTCCGTTTCTTTTTGTGGTCGTGTCATTCAATGTTCCTTTCTGGTATAAAGGTTCCGCAGGAAAAATAGAAAGTTCACAGTAAGCTGTGAAAGCAAGTGATGAAAAAGCATCACGCTGTGACCATGCAAATGGGAACCAATACACACATCTTTGGTTGTGGTCGAGGGTATGGGGAAACGAAATCCCCATCAAGTTGCAAGGCAGACAAAATCCCGTAGGGGTTTTTGTCTGACATTGCGAAACTTGCTCTAAAAATGATTGCTTTATATATAAGCCAATTTACATAAAAAAAGGAAAAGAGTAGTTCAAATATAGAATGTTTTTTGAATAAATATTGTGGTATTTCATATGATGTCACATATATAATTGAGAGGTACAATGGTATTGAGAAAATCGTCATGAAAATATATAATGAGAAAGTACATTATAGAAACGGGGTACAATAATGAAGAAAATAGTGATTATTGAAGATGATATAGAAATAAATACGCTTCTTGCTGACTTTTTAAGAGAAAATGGATATGCTGTACATTGTCAATATGATGGACTTCATGTTTTAGATTTCTTACGCAAAGAAAAAATTGATTTGATTATACTTGATATTATGCTTCCTTATCGAAGCGGTGATATTATTTTAGCTGATATACGTAAACAATTTACAATGCCTGTTATTATTATCTCAGCAAAAGAAACTACACAAAATAAAATTGACTTGCTTCGACTGGGTGCAGATGATTATATTACAAAGCCTTTTGATATGGAAGAGGTGCTTGCCAGAATTGAAAGTAATCTGCGGAGAATACAGTTTCAAAATGGTTCGGCAGAATGTTTACATTATGACAATTTATCTTTGGACTTAGAAAAAAATACAGCAACTTTAAATGGAGTAGAATTGTCGTTGACTGCCAAAGAATTTGCAATTTTGGAATTATTGATGAAATATCCAGATAAAGTGTTTTCAAAATCAAATCTTTTTCAAAGTATTTGGAATACAGAATATTTTACCGAAGATAATACTCTGAATGTTCATATCAGCAATTTGCGAAACAAATTAAAAGCTATATGCCCTGATAAAGAATTTATAGATACTGTCTGGGGTATTGGCTATCGTTTACATAAAGCTAAGGATTAACAATTCCTTGGCTTTATTCTTTTTTTAGCTCTTATCTTTCATATTTAAGAAATTCTTTATGATTACTTATTATAATGTTTAAAGTAAAGGAGGTTTGGAGTATGAATTCAATTATTTTAGAAGCACGAGGCTTAACCAAAGAATATAAACAGACAATAGCATTAGACCACATAAATTTACAAATTAAAAAAGGCAAAATTTATGGATTTATTGGTCAGAATGGAGCTGGAAAGACTACATTTTTAAGATTAGTCACTGGACTTGCATTTCCTACAAGCGGCACACTTGCTTTATGGGGAAAGTCAAGTAAAGAAGAATTGCAGAAACAACGCAAACGAATTGGATGTATGATTGAAACCCCTGCACTATTTCCAGCAATGACTGCATATCAGAATATGGAAGTACAGCGTATCCAACGTGGTATACCAGACAAATCAATTATTAAAAGAACGTTAGATATGGTTGGGTTGCAAGATACAGGTAAAAAAAGTGTTCGTAATTTCTCATTAGGTATGCGTCAGCGATTGGGAATAGCGATTGCGCTTTTAAACACGCCAGAGTTGTTGATTTTAGATGAGCCCATCAATGGTCTTGACCCTGCTGGAATTGTAGAAATCAGAAATTTATTAAAATCCTTAAACAAGGAATATGGAATGACTATTTTGGTTTCCAGTCATATTCTGGAAGAACTGTATCAAACGGCATCAGAATTTATTCTGATTGACCATGGAAAAATTATAGAGGAAATTTCTGACCATGATTTAAATGAACGTTGCAAACGTCATATTTCAATAAAAACTACAGATGTCCAGAAAACAGTGATGGTTTTAGAAGATAATCTCCATACAGATAACTTTAGACTCATGCCGGATGGCACGATTCGATTGTATGATTATTTAAATGATTTAGAGCTTGTTGCGTCTATCCTGGCAGAGTCGCACATTCTTGTTACAGGGCTTTCGGTATCAGGCGATACTTTGGAAGATTACTTTCTAAGTAAAATAGGAGGAATGAAAGATGTCAAATCTCCTAAAAACTGAATTATATAAATTGTTTCATAGTTGGTATTTTTGGGGAATTGGAATATTCAATCTCTTTTTAAGCACTATATTACTATTGGATAGTAAGGGGAAATCTTCCAATTTAATTATGGCGTCCTTATACAATGTTCCATTACTCTATTTTCTAATTATTGTATTTATAGCATTATTTATTGGAAGCGATTTAGGTAGAAGAACTTTAAATACATATATTACTGCCGGACATAAAAGAAGTTGTATATTGTGGGCAAAAGTGATTGTATCTCAAATAGGTTGTATTATCATTCTTATATTTCCATTGCTTATGCATGGAGTTATTAGTCAATTTTGCATGAAAGAAAAATTTATTTGGAGAGATAACGGATATACTATACTTTTAGTAACGCTACTTGCCATGATAACAATGTGTACATTACCGATATTTCTTGCTTTCATTTTTCGGGATATGGGAAGAACACTGGCGATTTCAATGGTTTTATTTTTTGTTATGATTTTTTTCATGAACAGTGAATATGCACAGACTATTATAAAAATATTGCCAATGGGACAACTTCGATTGATTTCATTGCAAAAGTTCTATTCGATAGATTTTTTCTTGCTTGTGGATTTTTTATGGAATGTCATTTTGTACATGGTTGCAGGTAATGTTTTTTTACATATAGATTTGAAATAGCTGGGGGCGATTTTAATGGATAAATTATTAAAAATGGAAAAATATCAGTTATTACATAATTCTCTCTACTGGTGTAGCATGATTGGAATCTTTGTTATGGGATTTTTTACAGCGGATACTTATGTTACAGAAGTCATGGGACCGACAGAAGAAATTGCGTCTTCTCTAGCAGATATTTTTAATGGAATGGTATATGATTCTACATTTCTTCTTATTATCATATCGGGCATACTTGCTTTGATTTTAGGACAGGAATTTTCTAAGAGAACAATAAATTTAGAGATCAGTGCAGGACATTCCAGAAAACGGATTTTTACAAGTAAAATAATATCGTATTTGATTGCTTTTAATGTTATGGCACTTGTATATCCAGTCGGAGGGTGCATAAAAGAATTTGGACGTTTTGGTATTGAAGATGGAGGAATGTTTTTTTACAATATAATAAAAGCAATTCTTTATTCTTGCCTGTTAAACAGTGCGATATTCTTAATTGCTATACTTGTTTGTTGTTATTTACAGGATTCTATAAAAGCAACTTCAGTTACAGCAATTATTATTTTTGGTCTTAGCCTGTATCTTGGATATGGAATGATGTTAAAACTACCAGTTAGTTTCTTGCCTACTTATCAAATCAGAATTGCAGTTAGCATGACACCGCTTTTTCAGCCGATTGCTATTTTGGTAGGAATTATATGGATTGGCATACTAGTATTACTTTCTTGGATAAAATTTTGTAAATGTGATTTTAAATAGATGGAGGAAAAATGTCTAACATAGAATGGATTTTACTTATCATAACTGGATTTTTCTTAATACTGCTATTTCGATATATTCAATTAAAAAAACAAATCCGCAACCTTGCGGATCAAGTGAAAGAATTGAATTGTGGAAATTCGGAACAGATGTTAGACATTTCTCTAATTGATAAAGATTTAGAGAGGTTGGCTGGTATACTTAATCAATATAATATTAGACAGAGACATGCTATTGCGAGCGTATTACGCAATGAAGAATATTTAAAAGAATCAGTTGCCAATATATCACATGATTTACGCACTCCACTCACAGTCATTCTGGGACACTTACAATTATTACAAAAAGAAAATTTAGAATCCAGTCAAGCACAGCGTATAAAAACCATTTTAGGTAAAGCTGAAAAAATGAAAGAATTAGTAGAAACATTCTATGACCTTTCAATTTTAGAGGAACAACAAACTGTTCCCGAAAAGGAAACGTTTAATATATCAAATTTACTGATAAATTTGATTACAGAAAATGCGGTGGCATTAGAAAAAAAGAATATTTTACCAGAAATAAATCTCCCTGATTATTCGATATACGTATATTCTGATAGAAATATGTTAGAACGAATTTTACAAAATTTATTGACAAATGCAATTAAGTATTCGGCTGGAATAATAAAAATAACACTTTTACAGAAAGAAGATAGTGGCATTATATTTACTATTGAAAATCCAATACATGATAATTTTGAAATTGATTGTAATCGATTGTTTGACCGTTTTTATACTGGCGATAAATCACGACATGATGGAAGTACAGGCTTGGGACTTGCGGTAGTTAAGGGACTTGTTGAAATTCTTGGAGGAAGTATTGCTGCAAAAATTCAATCTAATAGACTTAGTATCATTCTTGAATTATGAAGTGGTGAAGGTGCATCAATATAAATATTAATTACAGATGCTGAAAAGAGGTGGTTATTTGGGAGAGTTTTAATTTTGACAGTTAACGATAATGAAGAAGATATGTTAGAACGCATTTTATCATATGTAGATGGCGAAACTAAAATTGTACAGTATGGGGCGACTTATAATGGAAACATTTGCTTTAATGGACTTTGTATAGATGAACCGAAGCGGATTGTGGTTCGTGAAGATAAAGAGATTGAATTAACCTATACAGAATTTGAAATCTTATTGTTATTAGCACAAAATGCTGGAATAGTATTCAGTAAGGAGCAGATATACAATCATGTTTGGAAAGAGCCTTACTTCGGTGATCATAACATTGTCATGAGTCATATCCGCAATTTGCGTGGGAAAATAGAAGATAACCCAAGTAAACCGATTTACATACAAACAGTATGGGGAGTTGGGTATCGCTTTAATAAAAATTTAAGCAGCGGTCTGTGAAAATAATCCAGATCGCTGTTTATTATTTTCAAAATATACTTTATCGTGGGATGATAAGTTCTGATTTGAAACCATCATATTCACTGTGATCGTCCATAATCTGCTTTACAATCAGCAGTCCTAAACCATGTCATTGTTCGGTAGTGTTTGTATCGCAGACCATATAATGTGGTGTGAGATTGAGTTTTTCTATTTGTTCATCAGAAACGCCTATACCGTTATCTTCAACGCAGACGATACAGTTGTTATTATTCATGGAAACTGATGCATAAATCGTACAGCCATCACAGTAGCTTCCGAATATGGAAAAGACAGTTGCTTTTCTGTGTTCTTACAAAATTTTCTGTGTTCTTACAAAACTGTAAGAACTAATGTAAATGTCAAACCACTCGCCTAGTCTGAATTGTGCATTTATGAGGTACTCTAAAAAACACGAAAAAACTAGCTAATTTTTTAGAGGAGGACTGAAACATGGATCAATCAATTCATGATGTAAGACGCAGCAACTGGTTGAATATCGTAAATGAATGTCAGCAAATGCCGGCAAATATGACGGTGAAGCAATGGCTCGCTGACAATGGTATCAAAGAAAAATCTTATTATTACTGGCTCCAAAAGTCCCGCAAAGAAGCGTATGGGCAAATGCGGATGCCGCCAGCCGCCTCATCTTCAGAAATCACGTTTACTGAGATCCCTGTTCCGCTAAACAAACAGGAAGAACTGCTACATCCCTTACAGGAATGCTCATATGCCATAAAGTAACAACAAGAATTTGATAGATAGCAGCCCCACAATTCCGAATTTTGAAGATATTTTACAAGCCTTATGAAAATCCAAGTGATACAATGAGCGTTGGCAAGGAGGAATAGCACATGAGAAAAGAAATAAAGACGGTAGTCTATGATGATGAACTCCGTTTGGAAGCCTACCGTTTTGAAGGTGTTGTGCAGCCGTTTCCCAACCATTTCCACGAATATTATGTGATAGGTTTTGTAGAAGGAGGAGAACGCTGTTTATCGTGCAGAAACCAAGAATACACAATCGGCAAAGGCAATGTCATTCTGTTCAATCCGGGCGATAGCCATGCGTGCATTCAGACAGATGACGGTACATTGGATTACCGGGGATTTAATATCACAAAAGAAGTCATGCTGGATTTGGCAGAAGAAGTCACAGGGAAACGGGAACTGCCGGGATTTTCGCAAAATGTAATTTGTGATGAAGAAATCACTTGCTATTTGCGACCACTCCATGAACTTGTAATGAACGGTTCGCTTGAATTTGGAAAAGAAGAAAGTCTGCTTTTCATGTTGTCGTTGCTTATTCAACGATACGGACAGCCTTTTGAAGAGTGTATTCCCGAATGTCGGGAAGAAATCGAACAAGCCTGCGCTTTTATGGAGGAACACTTTACAGAACGCATTTATTTAGACCAGATATGTTGCCATGCTGGATTAAGCAAATCTACCTTGTTACGGGCTTTCACCAAATCAAAAGGAGTCACTCCTTATTGCTATTTGGAAAATATCCGTATTGGAGCAGCAAAAAAATTGTTAGAGCAAGGAGTGGCTCCTATTGAAGCAGCTTTGCAGACGGGATTTTCCGACCAAAGCCACTTCACAAATTACTTTAATCGTTTTATTGGTTTAGCTCCCGGTGTTTACAGGGAAATATTTCTGAAAGGCGATGGGACGGGAGGTGAACAACATGGCGAATAGTACAGCGAAAGGTCATTTGGCGGCTTTGGTTACTATTCTGATTTGGGGAACAACATTTATCTCCACAAAAGTACTATTAGTAGATTTTCAACCGATAGAAATACTGTTTTTCCGATTTTTGATGGGATTGTTGGCTTTGATGATTGTCTATCCCCACCGATTGAAAGGAACGACAATTAAGCAAGAGAGTGTTTTTGTTGCAGCGGGGTTATGTGGAGTGTGCCTATACTATTTGCTGGAAAATATCGCCCTTACATATACAATAGCTTCAAATGTAGGCGTGATTATTTCAGTTGCCCCCTTTTTTACAGCTATTCTGTCTCACTTATTTTTGAAGCAAGACGAAAAGCTGCGGGCAAATTTCTTCATTGGATTTATTGTTGCAATGCTGGGGATTGGGTTAATCAGCTTTAATGGTGCCTCCTTGCAGCTTAATCCTATCGGTGACTTATTAGCGTTGCTGGCTGCGTTTCTATGGGCGTGCTATTCTATTCTCACAAGGAAGATCAGCAGCTTTGGCTACAATACGATTTTGACAACCCGGCGAGTGTTCTTTTATGGCATCCTGTTTATGATACCGGCGTTGTTTCTGTTTGACTTCGAATTGGATTTGAGCCGGTTCGCAAACATGACCTATCTGCTGAACATTCTGTTTTTGGGATTAGGAGCGTCTGCACTTTGTTTTGTCACATGGAATTTTGCTGTAAAAATATTAGGAGCAGTTAAGACGAGCATTTGCATTTATCTAGTTCCTGTTATAACCGTAGCAGCTTCGGTTCTGATTATTCACGAACCCTTTACATGGATAACAGGGATTGGAACTATTTTGACATTAGCAGGGCTGCTTATTTCCGAAAAAAAGCATATAAGAAAAGAGGTTGAAAGTAATGGATTTACAGAATGAAAAATGCGTTATGGTAATTGATGAACACTTGCCATTGGGGATTATAGCAAATACGGCAGCAATTATGGGAATTACATTAGGAAAGAAAATGCCGGAAGTAGTTGGTGCAGATGTTACCGACAAAACAGGAAATGATCATTTAGGCATTATTGAATTTCCTGTTCCTATTTTGAAAGGTAATGCCGAAAGCATAAAGGCAATCCGTGAAAGACTTTATGAACCAGATTTTTCCGATTTAACAGTAGTTGATTTTTCCGATTTGGCACAAGGCTGTAAGACCTATGATGAATTTATAGAGAAAATGAAAGAAGTATCTGAAATTGATTTGAACTATTTAGGAATCGCAATTTGCGGTCAAAAAAGAAAGTAAACAAATTAACAGGTAGTATGCCACTACTGCGATAGTTTGGATAGCAAAGCCAGCCGAGCCAGTCAACAGTCAAGAATTATAGATGAAGTCAGAGAATAAAAGTATACATTTCGTTTCATCGTATAGAGAATGAAATCAAAAAAGAATGTAATTATTAAAACAAAACACCGTCAGTAATTACGAGCTGGCGGTGTTTCCTTTATCGGCTGTCTCTGTTAAAGGATTTCTTTCTCTGTCTGAGAGCAGACGGGGCGTATGAAGCACCGAGTACGGCAGGGATTATGTGCAGGGCAGCAAAAAATCATTAAATCTACGGAGATGTAACATTCTGCGGACATTTTCCTGTTATACTATTTGTAAAAAAGCGAAGGAAGTGAGGATATGAAGCAGATTTTAATTGTCGAGGACGACAGTTTTTTAAATAAGATGTTGACCTATAACCTGACCGCAGACGGCTACGATGTGACTTCTGTTCTAAACACCAGAAACGCAGCCGATGCCATCCGCCAGCGGGAATTTGATTTAGTGCTGCTGGACATCAATCTGCCGGACGGTAACGGGTTTGAACTGTGCAAGTTAATCAAGCCTCAGTACCCGGACACCATTGTGATTTTTCTGACCGCCAACGATCAGGAGAGCGACCAGATACGGGGCTATGAGATGGGCGCAGTGGACTACATCACAAAGCCCTTTGTGATCGGGGCATTGCAGCGGAAAATTAAAGCCATGTTCGCCATGCTGGAACACCATAGACCGGCAAAAGATATTTACAACGATGGACGGCTGTTTCTGGACTTTTCGGAGCAGACGGCTTCTTTGAATGGAAATCCCCTGATTTTATCTCCAATGGAGTACAAAATGCTGAACCTGTTCCGTAAAAATCCCCGGCAGGTACTGACTCGTGGACAGCTTTTGGAAAAACTGTGGGATATAGATGAGAAATATGTGGATGAACATACTTTGACAACCGCCATTAGCCGACTTCGCAACAAAATCGAATCCGATTGCGGAGCACCCTATATCAAGACCGTGTATGGTATGGGATATCAATGGACGGGAGGTGAGATAAAATGAAGTATAAGAACCTCTCGGTAAAGAAAATGTTTGGGTGGGTGGCACTGGGGCTTATCCTCTCCATGTCCGGAATCACCATAGCCATGTTCCTTGTGACAAAACAGACGATAGTTCTGCTGACAGGTGGGGCATTGCTGCTGTGTGCATTTGTAGGAATGTTCGTATTGACGCAGGCGTTTGGAAAGCGGCTATCACAGTTTACCGCTGAGCTGTGCCAGACCTTAGACCACATGATTGCTGGGAATGAAGCACCAAAACGCCCAGAGGACAGCGAAACCCAGCTTGCAAGGATTGGACACCGGCTTGCAAGGCTTTATCAGATTATGCAGAAAAACCGCCGTCTTGTGGACGAGGAACGGCAGGAGTTACAGGCTCTTGTATCAGATATTTCCCATCAGGTGAAAACACCGGTAAGCAATCTGAAAATGGCGACGGATACATTGCTGGAGAGGCCCATGCCTGAGTCAGAGCGTATGGACTTTATCTGGGGAATTCGCAACCAGACGGATAAGCTGGACTTTCTCTTTCAGGCTTTGGTGAAAACTTCACGGCTGGAAACAGGTGTAATTCAGTTGGACAAGAAACCGGGCCGACTTTTTGACACCGTGGCACAGGCTATGAGTGGAATCGTGTATGCGGCAGAGAAAAAGAAAATTGCCGTGTCAGTGGACTGCCCGGAGAATTTGACGATTTCCCATGACAGCAAGTGGACGTCCGAAGCTCTTTTTAATTTGCTGGACAATGCGGTGAAGTACACTCTGGCAGGTGGGAAAATTACGGTGTCGGTGGTACTGTGGGAAATGTATGTGGAAATCAAAGTAGCCGACACGGGAAAGGGTATTTCCGAAAGCAATCAGGCGGCTATTTTCCGGCGCTTCTATCGTGAAGAAGAAGTACATGAACAGCAGGGCGTGGGCATTGGTTTGTATCTGACCCGGGAGATTGTAACGCAGCAGGGCGGCTATATCAAAGTGGTTTCAGAGCCGGGCAAGGGTTCAGAATTTTCCATTATGCTGCCGATAAAATAGAATGCAGTTTCAATGAAATTTTTTGACAGCTGTAACATTTTGCGGACATTTGGACTTTACAATACCCTTATCAACAGGCAGAAGGCCTTGAAAGGAGTTTTGAATATGAGCGTTTTACAAACCATTGACCTGAAAAAGTATTACGGCACAGAGCCAAACATTACCCGCGCATTGGACGGTGTAAACTTCTCCGTAGAAGACGGCGAGTTTGTGGCCGTTGTGGGAACATCCGGCAGCGGAAAATCCACTCTGCTTCACATGATGGGAGGACTGGACACTCCCACCAGCGGAACCGTGGTTGTCCGTGGCGAGGAACTGGCCAAAAAGAACGACGAGCAGCTTACCATTTTTAGACGCCGCAACATCGGTTTTATCTTCCAGAATTATAACCTTGTTCCCATTCTGAATGTATATGAGAACATTGTCCTGCCGGTGGAGCTGGACGGGGACACGGTGGATCAGAAGTTTTTGGATGAAATTATTCACCTGCTGGGGTTGGAAAATAAATTAAAAAATATGCCAAATAATCTTTCAGGCGGTCAGCAACAGCGTGTGGCGATTGCCCGTGCCCTAATTACCAAACCGGCCATTGTGCTGGCTGACGAGCCGACTGGCAACCTTGACAGCAAGACCAGCGCTGAGGTGCTTGGACTTATCAAGCGTACCAGTGCCAAGTTCCGGCAAACCGTCGTGATGATTACCCACAATAATGACATTGCCCGTCTTGCGGATCGAATTGTCCGCATTGAGGACGGAAAAATCATGGAGTAAGGAGGTGACGGCTATGACTTGGCCTTTTGAAAATGATACAAGCGCCATTGTAAAGAAATTGGCAGATAGGAGTATGAAAGCGGATAAGAGAAGCAAGACTTTTTTGCTTTTGACAATCGCCCTCTCTGTCTGTATGGTTTTTTCGATTATCCTAATATCAACAGGAACACAAGAGGAATTTAAGAACACACAGAGGAATAAAGCACAGATTGGCATTTTGGGAGTTACGGATGAACAGACAGCTTTGCTGCGCCAAAACAAAGATATTTCATGGATCGGAGAATATTCCGCTATTGGCTTTTTTTATGTGGATGATAAAACAATTACGGTTGCTTATGGAGATGAAGATTACTTGTTGCATCAGGAAGAAAAGACTTTACAGGGAAGTGTGCCGCAGAAAGAAAATGAGATTATGCTTCCGCAGAATTATATTGACTTTTTAGGAAAAGCGTATAAACCTGGCGATGTTATTTCCCTTGACGTGACCGGCACAGGGCAGAAAGCGGAATATACGCTTTCTGGTATTCTGGACGACACAAAGGAAAGCAACGGATATTTTATTTATGTCAGTAAAGAGCTTGCCCGAGATTTGGCAAAAGATTCTTTTCAGGTTACAGCATATACAAGGCTGAATACAGATGCCATAAGCTCCACGGCGATTCTTGATTTTGCCAGCAAAGCAATACAAAATACAGGCATCGTCGAGGAACAGGTAATGCTTACAGAATATATTGCTGTTATGTCGGGGGTGATCACATCGGGTATTCCGATTCCAGTGCCATTACTGGCGGCATTGACGGCTATTCTGGCGGCAACGATTGTCTATGGTGTCTTTTACACAAAGATTGTAAAAAATGTTCAGATGTTTGGGCAACTGCGGACACTTGGCATGACAAAAAGGCAGATTAAGCGGATGGCAGGAAAAGAGGGACGGTTATATGCCTTGACGGGTATTCCTCTAGGTCTTGTCATTGGCGCACTGATTGGATTTATTGGTTGTCCTGACGGATTTCAGCTGAAAACAACAGTTATTTATGCTGTACTGATCGCCGCAGTAGCCTTTATGACAGTGAATATTGCCATTTTTAAGCCTGTCCGGGTAGCAATGAACACTTCCCCGGTAGAGGGTGCGAAATATCTCACGTATGCCGGAAAGGCAAAAAACAGTCCGAAATTGCATCGGAAACTTACGCCGTCTCATCTGGCAAAATTAAATATACAAAGAAATAGGCAAAAGGCAGCTTTGACACTGCTAATGCTTGGAGTGAGCGGTGCTCTTTTACTGGTTACTTCTACGGTTGCTGGTTCTATTGATCCGGAAAAACAGGCGAGCTTTAAATATTATCCAGCTGGTAACATTCTTATACAAATAAAAAATACAGTGGGTAGTTCCTTTGATAACGAAGCGGAGCCATACGGAAGTGCAAAATTGCAGCTGGAAGAAAATCCGCTTGAGGATCAGACACTGATGCAGGAATTAGAAAAGATAGACGGGGTAGAAAAAATCACTGCATTCGACAGCGTTTATATGACGGTTACTTTTTCGGGCGGAAGTGGTTCTATCACGAGCATTTCAGATTTCTTTCCAACCTTAAACCGGGAGCAGACGGAAGAAAAGCAGGCAGTGCTATCCTCTGGAACGGCAGATTACGACGATATGGTTGAGAAAAATGGAATATTGGTTGAAGAAGGTATAGCACAGGTTGGCGATACTTTGAAGATTGAGGGCAGATCTTTTGATGGCAGTATCTTTAATGTGGAAGCCGTTGTTGTAGGCACATACAACAGGTCTGATTTGATGGAGAATAGCCCGGTCGTTCCCGGAAGTCCCTACTTCATGATGACTTATGATACAGCAGAGAAACTGACAGGAATAACAGAGCAGACGGGTATTCTGGCAGTCAAAAATTCAGACGGACATTTTGACGAAGTTTTGACTGCAGTTCAGGAGATTGCGGATGAAAATGGAAAAATAGAAGTAAATACGATTGATCAAACGATAAAAAATATTCAGCATCAATATAGAGCCTCTATAAATGCTCTGTATATGGCCTCTGCTATTCTGTTTGTCTTTGGAAGTATCAGTCTTATGAATATGCTTATGGTTGATTTTCAGAACAGGAAACGAGAGTTTGGCCTGCTGAAGGCCGTTGGAGCAACGCAGAAGCAGCTAAAATCAATGTTAGACCGAGAGATTGGTAGTTACCTTGGTGGCTCCCTGTTGGTTTCTCTTGCATTTGGAGGACTTATCAGCATCGCAGCATGTCAACGCTTGGATGCAGTAAACCATTGTATTTCGTTGAAATTGCCGTGGCTGTTCCTCATAGCGCTTGTTGCTGTTATGGGAGGTATTTATCTGATTTTTGTAGCATATGCCAAAGTTGAATTAAAGAAAGCGGAAATTTTGCCTGCCATACGGGAAGAATAGCAGTAAATCAGCGGAGTAATTAATAAATGCTGCTTCGCTGATTTTCAACTTTATCCGATTTCTTTGAATTAAGTGGTGTAGTGTGTTTACAATCATAGAAAGGAAAGCATAAAGGAAGGTGGTGCTTTTGGGAAGTTGCTGATTTTGTCCTTTGAAGATAACGAAGAACATATTATCAACAATATTTTATCATGTTTGAATGAGGAAACAGAAGTCTTACGACAGCAGATTGTCAATAAACGAAAACTGATATTTGATGGACTTCGCATTGATGAATATAAGCGGATTGTGGTTCGGGAAGATAATGAGATTGAGTTGACTTACACAGAGTTTGAAATCTTATTGTTGTTAGCACAAAATGCCGGAATAGTATTCAGTAAGGAGTAGATATACAATCGTGTTTGGAAAGAACCTTATTTTGGCAATCATAACATTGTCATGAGCCATATTCGTAACCTACGTGAGAAAATAGAAGATGATCCAAGTAAACCAATGTACATACAGACAGTGTGGGGAGTTGGGTATCGCTTTAATAAAAATTTAAGCAGTGGTCTGTGAAAATAATCCAGATTACTGTTTATTTTTTGCTTTTTCCGCAGGAGATATTCTCAAGATACATGAAAAATTTAACTTCATAGAAAATCAGAGGAAAAAGGTATTGAGAAGTAGTGGTATAGTTGAGGCTGGTGACTCAGACAGTTATAATAATAAAATATGCTTGAGGTTGAGTGCATAATTTATAAAATTTTTATTTGGACTATCTTTTTGCATATCTCAATCGTTATGCCTTATAGAACGGAATAAATATTTTGAACTTCTAATAATGAGAAAGGAGGATTTTGTGTATAATGATTTTCTACTAATTAGAAAAATGAAGCAAGGTGATGATAATGCTTTTGATTTGTTTGTCCACAAGTATTATCAAGAAATTTTAAGCTACTGTTATCATCATTGTTTTGATCAAACATATGCGGAGGATTTCACGCAGGAAACCTTTATACGTTTTTTTTCAAAATTACCCGACTATCATTATAAAGGGAAAACACTGAATTATTTATATACGATAGCAGGTAACCTATGCAAAGATTATTTGAAGAAAACAAAGGAAATGCTTCTGGAAGAAATTGAGCTTGTGGAAGAAAATCAAACAGAACAAATTTTGAATAGAGTTTTGATCGAACAGGTTTTAGAACAACTTCCAGATGAATCAAGAGAAGTACTTACTCTTTATTATTTTCAAGAACTAAAATTAACAGAAATTTCTGATACATTGCAAATTGGACTTCCACTGGTAAAGTATCGTTTGCAAAAAGCAAGGAAACAGTTGAGGGAACTTCTCGGGAAGGAGGAATTCGATGAATCAAAAAGAAAAGATAAAAAAATATAGGGAAAGCATACAAGTGGAAGCTAGCGAAGAAAAAATACAGGAAACAATTTGTAAATCTAAAAATGCCTTTTTTATGGCAGAGCAAGAACGAATGCTTTCTTATCATGACTTTTTGTGGACACAGCTTCGTGTGATACAAAAAAGGTGGTGGGTTCTTCAATTTATGATTTTAGTGGCATTATGGATTGCTTTAAGTTCTATTCATGATGAAATATATCTAAAAAGAAGTATGGGTGTTGTAGCCACGCTATTTGTAATCCTTATTATTCCGGAACTGTGGAAAAACAGGTCATGTGAATGTATGGAAATAGAAGCTGCTTCCTATTATTCATTAAAACAGGTATATGCTACACGTATGCTGTTATTTGGTATTACAGATATTTTTTTCATAACTGTATTTTTAGAAGTCGCTTCAGCAGGTTTGCATTATGAATTATCAGAATTAGTTGTCCAATTTCTTTTTCCGCTTTGTGTAACGGCCTGTATCTGTTTTGGAATTTTATGCAGTAAACACGCTTTCAGTGAAACAGTTGCGATTGTTCTGTGTGTGATATGGAGTGCAGTATGGCTTTTTATTGTTTTAAATGAAAATGTATATATCATGGTTACTGTTCCCATCTGGTCAGCACTGCTGGGTGTAACAATACTTTTTATTGCTTTTGCGATATATCGTATTTTAAAGAATTGTAATCAATATTTGGAGGTGTCATTTGATGAAATTAGAGCTTGATGGTTTAACAAAAGAATTTGGAGATTTTACAGCAGTCAATCATATAAATCTTACTATGACAAATGGGGTATATGGTCTTTTAGGTGTAAATGGAGCAGGTAAAACAACTCTAATGAGAATGTTGTGTACCCTTTTAAAGCCAACAAGCGGAACGATATGCTGTAATGGAAAAGATATTTTCAGCATGGACAGTGAATATCGCAAGCTGTTGGGGTATTTACCACAGGATTTTGGATTTTATCCTGAATTTACGGTAGAGGATTATTTACTTTATATTGCTGCATTGAAAGGAATCCGTCCTGTTGTCGTAAAAAAACGTGTGAAAGAGTTGATTGCTAAGGTTGGTCTTTCAAAAGTAGCTCATAAAAAAATGAAAAAATTATCTGGTGGTATGAAGCGTAGAGCCGGAATTGCACAGGCTATGTTGAATAATCCTAAGATTTTAATACTTGATGAACCAACAGCAGGACTTGATCCAAATGAAAGAATCCGATTTCGCAATCTGATTAGCGAACTTTCAGAAGACAGACTGGTATTATTATCGACACATATCGTTTCAGATATCGAGTATATTGCGAATGAAATTTGGTTGATGAAAGACGGGGAAATTCTGCATAAAGGAAGTATTGACGAACTGATAAATTCTATGACAGAAACAGTATGGGAATGTCTTGTGCCGAAAAACAGGGTATCTGATTTTATGGAAAAATATAAAATTTCCAATATGAAATCAGAAATAAATCAGGTTATGCTGCGAATTATTTCTCACGAAAAACCGGTTGAGAATGCAATGCGTGTAGAAGCGTCACTGGAAGATGTATTTTTATATTATTTTGGAGAGAAAGCAGGTGATGAAAATGCTGCGTTATGAAATTAAAAAAGTGTTTTCTAAATCAAAAAATAGAATTGCTGTCATAGTGTTATTCGTAATACTTGCGATAACCAGTATATTAACGATTAACAGAGTGGAGTATGTTGATGAAAATGGAAATTCTTCTGTTGGAATTTCGGCTGCAAGAGATTTAAGAGAAGCCAAAAACCAATGGGCAGGTTATTTAACAGCAGATACATTAAGCAAGGTATTGGAAGAGAACAGGACAATTAACAGTTCGAAAGAGGCATTGTCGGATGACATTACAGAACAAAATAAGGCATATGCAAAAAAGCAAGGCGTAGCAGGTATTATGGATGTCATTATTTATGCTTTCAGCGATTACAGAGATTATAATTATTATGTAACGGATCAGATTTCTGATGATGAAGTTGGAACAATCTATGAAAGAAGAATTTCTACTTTAAAAAATTGGCTTGAATCTGGAGAAGAAAGATTTACACAGGCAGAAAAAGATTTTATGATTCAGAAATATAAAGAACTGAAAACTCCATTTTACTATGAATATATGGACGGTTGGGCTGCATTACTACAAAATATATCAACCTTTATTCTGATGCTGGCATTAGTGATCGGTTTTCTTGTATCCGGGATATTTTCAGATGAATTTCAGACAAAAGCAGATTCCATTTTTTTCTCTGCACGATTTGGAAGAAGCAAGGGGATTTCCGCAAAGGTAGGAGCAGGTTTTTGTATTGCTACGGGATTTTATCTGATGTTTGTATTTCTATATACGTTTATTGTACTTTTTATATTAGGTGCAGACGGTGCAAACTGTCCAATCCAGTTGGATTTGTGGAGAAGTGTTTATAATATTACTTTTTTACAGGCATATCTGTTTATTGTTCTGGGTGGATATATAGGAACGATATTTGCAGCTACACTCGGAATGTTGGCATCAGCGTTTACACACTCTACGCCAACTGCCGTTATTGTACCATTCATTGTGCTATGTGCATTTCCATTTTTAAGCAGAATTATTACATTGCCTGGATTATGCTCTTTCTTTCCAGACCAGTTATTAGAAATTTATTTGGATATCAAAGAAGCTGGACTTATAACATTGGGAAGTAAAGTAACCACAATAGCAACTGTTATTGTTCCTGTATATGCAGTGGTATGCTTGATTTTTCAGCCGATACTGTACAGGGTATACCAAAAGGTGGAGATAAAATAATTGAAACGATATGCAAGACGAAAAAAATTTAAAGTAAAAAAACTTTTTATCCTGTTATTTACAGTAATGTTATGTGTGATGGCAGGAAAGGTTCTTCATTCATCTTTAACAACGCCTTTTCTTGGAAATATAACACACCATATGGCCAGTGAAGATCATGGCTGGAATCTGATTCTTGTAAATCGTGAGAATTATATTCCTGCTGATTATGAAGTACAGCTTACAGAATTATCAAATGGAAAAAAGGTTGATTCCAGAATTTACCCGGAGTTGCAGGAAATGTTTAATGCTGCAAGGGCGCAGGGATATGGTTTGTTTGTTAGAGAGGGATATAGGACACAGGAAGAACAGCAGCAACTAATGAACGAAAAAATAGAAGCATATGAAAATGAGGGAAAATCGAAGTCCGAAGCGAAAAAACTTGCAGAGCAATGGGTGGCAATTCCTGGAACAAGTGAACATCAGCTTGGTATTGCAGTCGATATAAACGCAGATACTACAAAAAGTTCAAGAGATGATGTTTATAACTGGCTTGAGGAAAATGCTCATACATATGGTTTTATAAAGCGTTATCCTTCAAATAAGACGGATATAACAGGTGTTATAAATGAACCTTGGCATTACAGATACGTCGGGAAAGAAGCTGCGTCGGCAATATACTCTCAAGGAATTTGTTTGGAAGAATATATAGAAACGCTGGAATAGAATTTCTTATATGGAATGGGTATATTGACCTGTTTCCAAAAATAAAATCCAAACTAAAAAACGAAAAGATGGACGGGGGAATATACATAGAAGAATATTATAAGTAATTGACGAAGGAGGGCAGATTATAGCTAAGTTATTATTACTTTCTCTTGAGGAAAATGAGGACGAACTATTAAATGCAGTTATTTCAGTTTTAGATGGTTTTGAAAATAAAACGCAGATGATAAAAGAAAATTTTTGCACAAAATTAGTTTTTGAAGGAATGGAAATAGATGTTTCAAGACGAATACTATATCGAGGAAAAAAAGAAGTTAAAGTTACGAGTGTAGAGTTTCAAATTCTGCATTTATTAGCAAGAAATCCGGGCAGAGTATTTAGTAAGGAACAGATATATGACATTGTGTGGAAAGAGCCTTATTCCGGCGATCACAATATTGTTATGAGCCACATTAGAAATATTAGAAAAAAGATTGAAGATGATCCAAGTAAACCAATGTACATACAGACAGTGTGGGGAGTTGGGTATCGCTTTAATAAAAATTTAAGCAGTGATCTGTGAAAATATTCCAGATCACTGCTTATTTTTCCTTTTTAACACCCAAGAGATATTCACAAGATACATGAAAAAATTTAACTAATGATACAGACGGCGTGAAAAGTCAAGATATTCTAGCGGAAAATTGAAGAAAATCAGAAGAATGCAGGAAGACTTTCCTATGGAAATTTAATCGTACAGATGTTAGGAAAGTGTGGGAAATTTCGTCTGTGTCATGACATAGGAAGTGTTTGCTAAGTATCCTTTCATGCACTCCCGAAGGATGTGCCAATGTAGAAGGCATATGATTGTATTATTCGAAAGAACGAATTATAATAATATTCGGAGGAATTGATATGGATTATATGATATTAAAAGAAGCTAGTGCAAAATGGGGAGTAACACCTCGTTGGATAAATTATTTTTGCTCTGGTGGACGTATTCCAGGACCTGTAAAGATGGGAATGGTTTGGCTGATACCAAAATCAGCATAAAAACCTGTGGATGGTCGGACAAAACAAGGGAGAGAATTGTACCATGAATAGAATTTTGATTATAGATGATGACAGAGAACTGTGTGCCTTAATTAAGCGCAGCGTACAAACGGAAAATATAGCAGCCGATTTTTGTAATACCGGAAAAGAGGGCTTGCAGAAATTAAAAGAGCAGGAATATCAGCTTGTAATACTGGATGTGATGATGCCCGGTATGGATGGGTTTGAAACACTGGAAGAAATCCGTAAAGAGCATAGTTTGCCAATTTTAATGTTCACATCCAAAAATGACAGCATTTCTAAGGTGCGGGGGTTACGGGCCGGAGCGGACGATTATCTGACAAAGCCGTTTGATATGGATGAGCTGATTGCCCGTATTGTGTCCCTCATTCGCCGTTACACTCGCTTTAATCAGCAAGCCGGAATGGTGCAAAAGCTGAATTTTGATGGATTACAAATTGACCTTGAAAATCGTTCCGTTACTACGGGAAACGGCACTTTTGAACTTCCACCAAAGGAATTTGATTTGCTGCTCTATTGTGTAAAAAATCAAGGAAGGATTTTAACAAAGCAGCAGATTTATGAAGAAGTATGGGGTGAAGAATATTTCTATGATGACAGTAACATTATGGCGATTATCAGTCGGCTTCGTAAAAAATTAGAAGTCAACCCCTCCAATCCAAAGTACATCCAAACTGTCAAAGGGATCGGTTATCGCTTTAACAAGGAGGTGTAGTCAGCATGGAAATCATCGTATTCTTGTCCATTGTGATTGCTGTTGTGGCTGTATTGACTTCCATCGTTCTCGTTCGGCGTATAAAAAAACAAATAGCAGAAATGACCGATGCATTGGTTGATGTGAAAAATGGAAATGGCAATCGGCGTATTTTGTCTGCAACAAATGAACTAACAGCCCCTCTTGCCTATGAAATCAATGAGATCGTTGTGGCTTATGAAAGCAGGCTTTCTGCTGTGCGACAGACGGAAGAAACCAACCGCCAGCTTATGACGAGCCTTTCTCACGATGTTCGGACGCCTCTTACCACTCTGATCGGGTATCTTGATGCTGCACACAAAGGTATTGTCACGGGAAAAGACCGGGATGATTATATTGAAACTGCTCGCCGGAAAGCCCACGATCTGAAAGAATATATTGATGTGCTTTTTGACTGGTTCAAGTTAAATTCCAACGAGTTTGCTTTGGAAATCCAGAGCATTGAGGCCGCAGAGTTTACAAGGAATATCCTGATTGACTGGATACCGATTTTTGAGGATAAACAGGTTGATTATGACATTGATATTTCCGAACAGCCTGTCCGGGTAAGATTGGATATAGACAGCTATATGAGAATCATCAATAATCTCATTCAAAATGTCATCGCTCATAGCCATGCGGACAAAATTAAAATCTCCCTATCGAAGAAGGAAAACAGCATGGAGTTGCTGCTGGCAGATAATGGAGTTGGAATTGAGAAAGAAGATTTGAAACACATTTTTGAACGGCTTTATAAGTGCGATAAAGGTCGGTCTGAGAAAGGTAGCGGTCTTGGTCTTTCCATTGTCCATCAACTTGTAGAAAAAATGGGCGGAAGCATAGCTGTTGAAAGTATACCGGGAAAAGGAACTGAATTTTCTTTGCGTTTTCCCTTGGAGATTTAAGCGGGTTCCCGTCCTTGTGACGGGAACTTTTGTTTATTTTGTCGGATTTCAAATTGCAAGGTTAATGCAAGGTTGTGGCAAGGTTAATGCAAGGTTGGCGTGATAGAATACCTTACAGAACAGGAGGTTTTGAATATGGATTCAAATTATATTATTGAAACAAAAAATCTGACAAAGCAATACGGCTCACAAAAGAGTGTGGCGGACTTAAATATCCATGTCAAGCGTGGGAGAATTTATGGTCTGTTGGGTAGAAACGGAGCCGGAAAAACCACAACCATGAAAATGCTGTTGGGGCTAACGAAGCCGACTTCCGGTGAGGTCAAAATCTGGGGAAAGTCTTTGCAGGGAAATGAAAAGAAATTGCTGCCCCGCATTGGAAGTTTGATTGAGTCCCCTGGTTTTTATCCCAATCTGACCGGTACGGAGAATCTGCGTATCTTTGCTACCCTGCGTGGAGTACCAAACAACCATGCCATCAAAGACGCTCTGGATTTAGTCGGACTTCCTTACAAGGATAAAAAGCTGTTTTCGCAATACTCTCTTGGTATGAAGCAGCGGTTGGCGATTGCCCTTGCAGTCATGCACGATCCGGAACTTTTAATTTTGGACGAGCCTATCAACGGGCTTGACCCTATCGGTATTGCAGAAGTACGCTCTTTTATCCGTGAGCTTTGTGACGCAAGAGGAAAAACCATTTTAATCTCCAGTCACATTCTTTCGGAGATTTCCTTGCTGGCTGACGATATTGGAATTATTGACCACGGTGCACTGCTGGAAGAAGAAAGCCTTGCTGAGTTGGAGCAAAAAAGCAGTAAACATATCCGGTTTACGATCTCTGATACTGCACAGGCGGCAAGAATTTTGGAACGCAATTTCCATGAAACCCATTTTTCCATACAAGACGACCACAATCTGCGTCTACACAATATGGAGCTGCCTGTGGGGAAAATTGTAACTGCCTTTGTTGAAAATGGATTGGAGGTATCGGAGGCGCATACTTGTGAAGAAAGTCTTGAAGATTACTTCAAGCGTGTGACGGGAGGCGAGGGAATTGCTTAAACTGATCAAATGCGAATTTTGGAAATTAAAGCGAAAAAGATTATTATACGCACTGATGTCATTATCGTTATTTTTTCCGTTGATTTTGGCATATATGGCAAAGGCGGGAACAGGTGCAGATACAACGGAACATTATCTTCAAACCCGATTTGATTATGTTTATACAATGATGTTGGGATATGGATTGGTTTTTTTGCTTCCATGTCTAATTGGTATCATTGCCGCTATTTTGTTTTTTATAGAAAGAGATTGCGATACTTCCAAAAACCTTAGAACAATTCCTGTTACAAATACACAACTCATTATGGCAAAAATTTCTATGCTCTTTATTTTTAGCATTGCGTTTTGTCTGACAAGCACATTATCTGTTGCGTTGTTTTGTAAACTGTTTCATGTAGGAATGGTTTATGGTATGACTTATAAGATATTTATGAGCCTTATTTTTGGAGTTCTTATCGTAGCAGCTTCTTTGCCGATTGTATTTTTAATTATTTGTTTTAACAAAAGTTTTTTGCTTTCTATCCTGCTTGCGTTTTTTTATTCTATTTTTAACTGGGGCATACTGGGGACGATTGGAACATCTATAAGTGCTGCAAAAATTACTTTCTTAAATTCTTTCCCAGTTATATGTGTTATGAACTGGACAAGCGGCTTAATGATGGATCATTTGCAAAAAGACAATCTTTTGCCGGAAGCCTATGCGATTGTACCAACCACCTTCCATACAATTTTTATTCTGGCAATTACTGTTATACTTTCGTTGTGGTTGATCATTCGCTTTTATAAAAAATGGACGAGGTAAATGATATGGGAAAGATAATAAAAACGGAATTTTTAAAACTAAAACGCTATTCTGTAATAAAAGCCGGAATTATTATGACAGTGCTTTCGCCGCTGCTGTCACTGTTTTATTCCACAGCCAACGGTGGACAGACATGGACATTTGACTATTTTATGCAGCAAGTTATGATTAGTAACTGTACCTTGTTTTTTCCGATTATCATTGCACTGATAGCAGGTTATATTATAACAAGGGAATATACAGACGATACGATGAAGAATATATCAACAATTCCTATTTCATATAAACAGTTACTTTCAGGAAAACTACTTGTCCTATTGTTGTTGACAATCTGCTTTAGCTTTATAGGATGCGTGCTAGCATTAGTAATCAATGTTATTGCTGGATTTCCAGGAGTGCATTTTGGCAATCTGCTCAATATGTTTATTCGTGTTACCGGAGCAAATTTAGGAATTTACATTTCAGTTTTGCCGATTATTTTACTATTCTGTTGTTCGGTAAACAATTTTTTGGGTGGGGTTGCGTTAGCATTTGTGTATGGATATTTCGGAACTTTTGAAGGAACACTGTTAAATTATTATCCGATTAAAGCAAGCATGATTTTAGTAGACCCTACTTGTGGTGCGGAATATGGTTATACTTATCACATTTTCCCTGCTTTCATCACAATAGTTTTGACTTTCTTGATTTCTGTGATTATTCTTGCAAATAAAAAGAAAGAACCCAGCACATTGACTGTCACTAAGAAGAAAAAAGTAGTTAGAAAAAAGGGATGGTGACGTGATGGGACATTAGCTGTTTTTGATATAGAAGAATCCGGCAAACAGATTGGCGAAAAGTTATTTCTGCTTCTTAACGAGGAACAAAAGAATGCTCTAATGCAATATATTTTGGAGCAAGGAGTCTGTCATGGAACAGTATTCAATTCCTGTCACACTTCTTCCGCAGCAGAGAAAAATCCTCTGACAGAAATACAAGAAGGCGAGCTTTATCTATGCCTGGAACACCGTACTGTCAGGGTTCGTGAACGGATTATCAACCTGACAAGTAAGGAGTTTGATATACTGGCATTACTCATTGCCAACCCCAAACGTGTTTTTACTTACGAACTGATTACCGATTTGGTTTGGAAAGAAGATTGTGATTTCTATTCGAGAAAAGCGATTCATAATCATATAAGTAAGTTGCGTAAGAAATTGCGCTTTGAACCGGATCTTCCAAACTATATTGAGAGTGTCGCCGGGATCGGCTATAAATTTGAACATCTATAACATGAGCCCACAAGGTGTTGTTTTCCCTTGTGGGCTTGCTTTTTGCAGCATATATTCTAAGAGCAGAATATGTAGAAAATTGCGAATATAAAGAGTAAAAAGCGAATGTCTGCGGACTGATACAGGATACATAAACGATATAATTTTCTCCCAAGGAGGTATCAAGCAGCCGATTCAGGTTCCTCCTTGATGGGAGGAAATGCCTATGCGTCTATGCAACACAGATCCGCAGATAAACTGCTTTACATTCAGTCACCTATACGTCGTAATCCAACTCGTATGGATTGCGGCGTTTTTGGTTTCGACAAAATTTGAGCATTTTCGCTGTCAACCTCCCGGAGAAATTTCATACTGCTGCTTTGGCGCGCCTGTTCTTTGTACGGGCGCGCTTTTTTGTACCCTTTTTTTAAGCGGAAAAAAACGAAAAATCTATCACTGCCGCAGCCCACCCTCTGATTTCGATTTTTGCCATCAACTCAAACATCGAAATTGGAGGAAATTACTATGAAGAAAATCAATCTTCGGGATTATTACCCGTATTATACACAGGACATGATCGTTGAGGTGCCGGATGAAGTTGCTTTGTTGCTTCGGGAATATATGTTGTTGGAAGAAGCCTATCGGATTCGTACATACCGCTATAAAGCATTTTACTCCCTGGATCGAGACGAAGGTATTGAGCGTGAGATATCGCAAAAGCCTCTTAACCCGGCAGAAATTTGGGAACAGCGTCAAATGACGGAGTTGATTTATAAAGGTCTTTCCAAACTTCCGGTAAAGCAGCGCCAACGGATCTATGCACACTTTTTTCTTGGCATGAGTAAGGCGGACATTGCAAGAGCTGAAGGAACAGATGCTTCTTCTGTTCGCAAGAGCATTAACCGTGGTCTGCACCAGTTAAAAAAATATTTTGAAAAAATTTAGCTTACCCCGCCCTGTTTTGCCTGAAAAATGTACTGAATAATAGAGGGACATATTCGGCGGGACAAGCTGGACGGGTGTGGTAAGGAAGCATATATATCCTCCCACCCCAACTGTAATATCAATTTGTCTGCCATGCCCCTTGCTTGTTCCTTGACAACCGAATATACGCTGTTACAGGTACTTCATTCTGTGTTCCGAGCGGCAGATGGGGCGGCGCGGTGACAGGCAGCCTAAGGAGGTGATGAATCCAGGCTGTCCGAGCGATAAACGCAACCTACGAAACCGGCTGTGGCAGGCCGGACGCGATAACGACGCAGATCATAATGGTACTTCTTCACAGCTTCCTAAAGACTTGGGGAGAGTTCCTGCGGCGTTTGCTTGCTCTGGCAAAGCGGCGGCGTATGTGGGACTATGATGCGGTGACGCTACCCGCAGCCTGTAACAGCCCCGTCCTTATAACAGAAGGACTTGCCGGGGTGCGTGGCAAATACGGCAGTAAAATCGAAATCAGATATAATGGGCCGGATTTATGTGTGTAACAACCGTAGATCCGACCTATTCATGTGGTTTTGATAACACAGTTTTCAGAAGGGAGTTGATACTATGGAAATGAACACCATTGTCAGTGAAGTGGGTACGCTGGTAGACATTCGGGATGTTTCTGTCAACAAAGAACTTTCCCATGATGAACGGATTGCAGAATTTGTTCAGCAGATAAAAAATCCATACCATTTTAAGTGTGGCCGTTTTACTGTACAGGCCAGCTTTTCTGCTGAAGGTGCTACCCTGGAAGAATGTATCAAGGGTATTTTACGATAGGCGCAATTTTAAGAAAGGGGCTGACTTTTCCGTAAAAGCATGGTAGAATAAGAATCGGAAAAGGAATTGAATATGGCATAACCACACTTCTTGAATTGCGGGGATTTTTCTGTGCAACGAAAGGAGTGTTTTTTTATGCAGGTTTACAAAGCGATTAAGTACATCCGTCTTTCTTATACGGATGACAAAACAGTAGAAAGTGACAGCGTTGCCAATCAGCGGCGCCTGATTGATGATTACATAGCCCGACACCCGGAAATTGAGGTTGTGGCAGAAAAAATTGACGATGGTTATAGTGGCGTTTTATTTGATCGCCCGGCATTTCAGGAAATGATGCGGATGATCGAACAAGGCGAAGCTAACTGCGTGATTGTCAAAGACCTCTCCCGCTTAGGTCGTGAGTACATAGAAACAGGCCGTTATATGCGCAGGGTATTTCCAGCCTATGGAGTGCGTTTTATCGCAATTAACGATAATGTGGACACGGAAAATGACGCTGCCGATGATCTCACGGTTTCTGTCAAAAACATTATGAATGAGGCTTACTGTCGAGATATTTCCGTTAAGACACGGAGTGCCCTGGAAGTAAAACGGCGCAGCGGGGATTTTGTAGGTGCTTTTACCATCTATGGTTATGTGAAAGTCGGCGATAAACACAAGAGCCTGGAAGTAGACGAATATGCTGCCAATGTTGTGCGGGATATTTTCAGAAAACGGCTGGAAGGATTCAGCGCTTCCCATATAGCGGATGAACTGAACCGATTAGGAATTCTTTCACCTTTGGCGTATAAGCGCAATCACGGAATGCCTCATGCAAAAGGTGGCTATACAGACCGAAAGGATTGCAAATGGTCTGCAACTACAATCATCCGTATTTTGCAGGATGAAACTTACACCGGAACACTGGTCCAAGGCAAACAGACAACGCCCCATTTCAAATTAAAAGAGCGTGAGGACAAACCTTCTTCGGAATGGATTCGTGTGGAGGGAACCCATGAAGCGATCATACAAAAGCACGATTTTGATCTGGTGCAACGGCTCCGCAGGATTGACACAAGGACTTCTCCCAAATCGGATAAGGTTTACCTTTTTTCCGGTATTTTGATCTGCGGCTGCTGTGGCTGCCGTATGACCCGCAAGACGAACCGCTATAAAGATAAAGAGTATCACTATTATTACTGCCCGACCGGCAAAAAGAATGGCTGCACATCGTCGGTCATGCTGAAAGAGTCGGATCTGATTGAATGTGTGCAGGACAGTTTGAAAGGACATATTGAAAATGTTGCTTCTCTGGATGCCCTGCTGTCCAGTATCAGTCAGGAACGGATCAACCGGGAATTGGCACAGGAATATGCCGCACAGATCAGAGTAAATGAAAAGCGTGTAGCACAGACCGAGGGCTTTAAGGCAAAACTCTATGAAAATCTGGTGAGTGGAATTCTGACAAAGGAAGAATTTCTCTCTTATAAGCGAAAATACAATGCAGATATTGAACTGTTCCAAAAGGCAATCGCTGAATGGAACGATAAACTTACAGATGTATTGGAAAACCGAAGCGAACGAAATCGTTGGATCAACCATTTTATGAGATTTTCTACTATGGAGGATATTGACCGCCGGGCAGTCATGCAGCTTATCCGAAGCATACGGGTAATGGGTAAAGATGAACTGCATATTGAATTTAATTACCAAGATGAATATCAGAAAGCAATCTCTTTGGCGGAACAGATTGCTACAAAAAATGAAGAAAGGATGGTGGGCTAAATGGCAAGAAAAAGCAGAAAACAGACGGCGGCACCTATGCCGGCACCATCTTTATATGTACATGTGGCTCTGTATATCCGTCTTTCTGTGGAGGATAACAAAAAGCGGGGCTGCTCAGTAGAAAATCAAAAGTTGGTACTGAATGACTTTCTTTCAGATAAACCGGACTTCGTTGTGTATGATACCTATATCGACAACGGAGCGACAGGGACAAATTTTCACCGCCCTGGATTTCAGCAAATGCTATCTGATATTGAAGCAGGCCACATTAACTGTGTGATTGTTAAGGATCTTTCCCGATTAGGGCGAAATTCTATTGACACAGGTTATTATATCGAACAGTATTTCCATGCTCATAATGTTCGCTTCATTGCTGTTACGGATCAGTTTGACACAGCGGATTCCGGAAATCTTCATGGCGGTATCATGCTGCCTTTGAAAAATATGATCAATGAAGCCTATGCTCTGGACATTGGACGAAAAATCAAAGCACAAGCGCGGCAGGCTATGAAAGACGGCGACTATATTGGCGCACGGGCACCTTACGGTTACAGGAAAGACCCTGATAATTGCCATAAACTTCTGATTGATGAAAATACTGCCCCTGTGGTAAAACAGATTTTTGAATGGGCACATGAGCATGTGGCACTGAACCGGATTGTCCGCAACCTAAATGAGATGGGAATTCCGGCACCGAGCCATTATAAAAAGACCACTGGCGAGATTACCAGTCCGGGCCTGATCGGAAGCGGCAAATGGCAGACCCGTACAGTGATGAAAATCTTAGAAAGCGAAGTTTATACAGGCGATCTGGTTCAAGGAAAAACAAAGATTGTAGATCATCAGCAGGTCAAGGCTGGAGAAGATAATCTGATTATTGCAAAATGCACCCATGAACCGATCATCAGCCATGAATTGTTTCATGCAGTTCAGGAATACAGAAAACAGATCTGTGAAGAAAGCAAAGCAACTCCAAAACGTCCCTACACACCAAACATTTTCAAAGGTAAAGTGTTCTGTGCTGATTGTGGCAGAAACCTTCACAGGCAACGCGCCGAGCGCCGGAAAGGACCCGACACTTACTGGTTCCACTGCCTTACAAACAGCCGGGTAGAAAAAGATAGCTGCAAAGGTGCGATGATACAAGAGAAAGAACTGATTTCTACTGTTACGGCTATTCTTGAAAAAGAGCTGACAGTTGCGCTGGGAATGTCGCTGCCACTCTTTCAGTTGGAGGCAAGACAAAAACAGGAAAAAGATAAGCTGAAAATTCAGATGTCGGCCAAACGGCAGGAAATTGAAAAAATACGCCGGCTGATCCGTGGCCTATATGAAAATTTTGTGCAGGGTATTTTGACAAATGACGAATACTTTGAATTGAAAGCGGATTATGAACATGCTATCAATGCTCTGTCTGGTGAGATTGAAGTATTTGAAAAATCTATGGACTCTCTGGACAACCAGCTTGCCAGATACCGTGCAATGGAAAAGGATGCAAAAACACTGGCACAGGATCACGTACTGACTGCAGAACTGATCGAACGGCTCATTGAACGAATTGAGATAGACCACGAGCGGAATATTCATGTGACCTTCCGTTTCAAAAATGAATTTCAGGGAAAGGCGGTGGAACCGTGCGCAACTATGTGATTGCCCTTTATATCCGTCTTTCTGTGGAAGATTTCAAAACTGAAAGTTTGAGCATACCAAATCAAAAACTGATTCTTCGTGAAAAAGCTATGTCTCTGCCGGAATGGGATGACAGCGAGATTTTGGAATTTATTGACAATGGTCATACGGGGACAAACTTTGAGCGTCCGGCGGTGCAGGAACTTTTAACAATGGTTCAGGCCGAAAAAATCAACTGTATTATTGTAAAAGACCTTTCCCGATTTGGACGTAACAGCATTGAAACCGGCTATTTTATTGAGCGGGTATTTCCTCTTTATCACACCCGTTTTATTTCCGTCAGTGATGATTTTGACACAGCTAATTTCAAAGGTGATACCGGAGGGATTGATATTGCTTTCAAGTATCTTATCAGCGAGTGTTATAGCCGGGATATGTCCATGAAAACCAAAAGTGCAAAATACGCAAAGATGCGTCGTGGGGAATATCAGAGTGTCATCTGTCCTTACGGCTATCGCAAGAGTGCAGACGGACGTATGGAACCGGACGAGGATGTTGCCCCGAATGTGCAGATGATATTTCAATGGGCGTCTGAAGGCAACACCGCAGCCGAGATCACAAGAAAATTGTATGCCATGAATATCCCAACCCCTGGGGAATATCGCAAACTTAAAGGCAAGGCCTATTACAATGTTTCCCGAACAAACGGCGTTTGGAGTACATCAACGGTTCTGCGTATTTTAGAAGATCAAAGATATATCGGTACCTATGTAATTGGCAAGAGAAAGGTAAAAGAGATTGGCAGCCGACATACACAGTTAAAGGATGAAAGTGAGTGGTTCAAAATACCGAACCATCATCCGGCTATTGTAAGTGTGGATCTATTTGAAAAAGCCAATGCTTCAATTAAGCGTTTCTCTCTGTCAAATAAAAAGCCGCGTGATTATCTGCTCCGTGGTAAGGTGTTCTGCGGATGCTGCGATCATGCAATGTCTCTACGAAATGGTGCGTGGTTTTATTGCCGTCATTCCGAGGTGGCTGAAACGCTTCCTTGTCATGGTGTGCGCATAAAGATGGCAGATCTGGAGCAGGTTGTATTTGAAACAATTCGGGCTCAAATGTGTCCGGCATTGGGAATTGATAGCAATAAGGATAAATTGGATTTGCAGACAGTCCAGCAGGCCGAACATGAAGAAAAACTCCGTTCTATTCAAGACAGCAAGCGGCATCTTTATGAGCAGTATGCACTCGGAGAGATTGATTTGGAAACCTATCGAACACGAAAAGGGGTTTATGACACGGAACTGGTACAAGCCAAAAATGTTCATGCTGTCATTACTGCACAGACAAAGCAGATAAAAAGTGATTATGAGATTAAGCTGAAACAACAGGAAATTGTGCAGGAAGTCGGAAACGCCAACATGCTGACAAAAGCTCTGATTGACCGGCTTATCAACAAAGTTTACGTCTTTCCAGGAGATCGGATTGAGATTGAATATACAACACGGGATTTCTTAGAAACTAAGGAATCCGAAAAGGAGGTATAACCGTGAACACCCATTTGAAACAGCTATGGGCAGCTATGAAGCTGCCCGAAAAACTTCAAAAAAGTTATAAATTTTTTTGTCGTGGGCTTGACATACGGGTGTCTCAGGGCATGAATTTTGATTCTGTGGACACCAGCTAAATTTGCCAATTTCTCTAATGCTCTTGGAAGCGTTGTTTTGCTGGTGGGTGTACTGTTATAACTCAGTACGAATCCACAATTTGGTAAAACCTTTGCCTGGACCGCCTTCCATTCTTGTAATTCCTTGATGGTATCAGCATCAATATAAATGGTACGGTTGCTTGCCTGCGTCTTAGGTTCAACGAATTTGTAGTCATTCATTGTTTTATAGTACAGTGTTTTACTAATAATCAGCATACCTGTTTCAAAATCAATATCATCCCACTGTAAGGCGGCAGCCTCTCCAATACGCATTCCAGTCATAAATAAAAGCCAGAACGAGATGAAGAGATAGTGCTCGTAGTAGTCACCTTTGTACAGCAGGGATATTACCTTCTGAAACTCCTCCAAAGTCCAGAAGTCGATCTTTACTTTTTTAGATTTGATATTGCCGATCATGCGGGCAGGATTCTTCTTTGCAAGTCCGAGGATAATCGCCCGGTCAAAAGCTAAACATAACATTCCCTGAACAATGCGTACATAGTTTGGACTGAATTGTTTTGCCAACTTGAGCTGCCAGGTCTGTACATTTATCGCTTCTATTTCGGACACTTTCTTCTTGTAGAAATAGGCAAAGTGTTTTTGAATGGTCGAGTAACGATTCTTGTAGGTACTTTCTTTCACCTGAGTTTTGTACCACGGAAGATAGATTTCTTCAATAAACTTTTTGAAGGTAATGTCTTCCTTCTTATCAGCTAATTCTTCCGTTGATGCAAGAATCAATTTGGAATACTCGGCACGGGCTTCTTTTTTTGTTGAGAATCCGCTGCGGTATTTTTGAATCTGTTTTCCGGTTACAGGATGATATCCGAGGTTGGCTCGAAAATAATAAGTGCCGTTTTCTGCTTTTTTAATTGGATCTTTTGCCATGATTTCACTCCTTACTAAAATGCAAAAAGCACGATCATTCTTGCTTATCGGGCAAAGTAATCCCTAATAATTCTTCAACGGCTTCTTTTGGAACCCTGTCTAATTTTCTGGATTGATAATAGGTATGCCCCTTTTCTACCATAAGTTCCTTTGCTTTTTTGATAATATCAGCAGCAAAGGAAGGACCGTAGCCTAATTCAATCAAATCCCTTTTTGTTACAGTTATCATGAATCTCCTTTCCACAGACAGGGAATCAACTTGATACCTGTCTATTATTATATCAAATTTTGAGTAAAAGTTCTCTAATAAAAGCGCTATAAGCTAAAATCCCAAAAGTCTATGTTATTCTTTCAGAAGCCAGTTCCTATGCCCGTTCCGGCCACGTAAAACGGTGTTACTTTGTAACTATTAAGCTGCAGGCGTGCGAAGATGCAAACTATCTGCAGTCACCTATATCAATCTCCCGAAAGATTTCTTTTGTTTTCAAGGTACGGCGAATGGATATATTACCCATTCAATTAAGGAATAGGGGGCTTTTCTTTAAGATTGAAAAATTTTAAGAAAAAATGATAAAAATAAAAGCTGCCTTGATTTGGCAGCCACGGAAATCTATTTGCGTTTTAGAGCCAGACGATTCAGCATGGAAATGAGCGCAAGCATATCCTCGTCATCGAGTTGTTTCATCAGATCAGTTGCTTTGTCAATCAGAGGAAGATTGTGCAGCTCTGAATCGAAGAACTGTTGAGGAGTGACTTCCAGATAGTCACAGATATCCAGAAAGCTCTGCATGGTAGGCAGAGAACGTCCGGAAGTGAGGGACTGGATGTAGCTTTTATTTTTGCCAAGATCCAGACTCATCTGATATTCAGATACATTTTTCTTTAAACGCAGTTCGCTGATGCGTTCTCCAATAAAGTTTTTATCCATACATTTACACCTCTCTTCCACATTTTAAACTATTTACTTACAGCAAATTACGGAATAAAATAGAGATATATTTGAAATATAGTGATTATTCCGTAATATAACCGTAATTTACTAAAATGATACAAAAAAAGAAATTATGGATGATAGAAAATGGATTTTGGGGTATGATGATAGCAAAGGAAGTGGATGTCTGTGCGGATTATAGGAAATGAGCAGGAAATTGAATGGGCGAAGGAAGCACTGCGGAATCAATGTAACGATTGTCCCTACTTGGACTGCTGTAATGAAAAGGCGAAAGAGGAGTCAAAGCAGTGTGGAACGGTTCGGTTTGGCTGCCGGGAGTATCTGAAAGAGAAGATTGAATTCGTAGTAGAAAAATAGATGTAGTATTTTGAACAAATATAAACACCATATATAGTATAAGCCTGAATTGACATGAGGAATATCTTGTGCTAGTATACTGATATAGTTTATTTTATGCACACCCTTTTTGGGGAGTTTCGGGATTCATAAGAATCTCCAAACTTACAGGAAACAGCAGGAGCTGATTCCTGGCATAAGTAGTTTATGTTTGTAGTGAGTGTCACGGTATGCCTTTTTTGGCTGCGTGGCACTTTTGTTTTTTCAGGAAGAAACCAGACTTTTAAGAATGAACAGAGAAAAGACTCTCTTTTCATTCTTTTTTTGTGCTTACATTTAGGTTTCGGCATAGTTGCATGCCACAACCAGCTTCGGCTGTTGATGGATAAATATTATTTTAAGAAAGGTGGAATAAGAACATGAATGAAGCAAGAGTGTATGCAGATGGATTTGAGAGATCCTTTGCAGAAGTAAAAGATCTGCTGGAGTTTCTGGCAGAGAGAGGAAGAAATGCCAAATGGATCAGAAAGCCAACGAATACGTTACGGCTGGCACCACTGGAAAAGGAGGCTCAAAATCTGGATGCGGCAGATGCATCCATGGAAGAAATTTTGGAGGATACAGAGAAGAATACGCAGCTTGTACTGAAAATGAGAGGAGAATCCTATCCGGTACGTGACTGTGCCATCCGCACCATTTTAAGCCGCGCAGGTGTCAATGGAGACGGGCTTCGCAAGCTGGATAAGGCAACATATGCGAAGGTAGTCAATTACTGCCTGCGGGTTGCAAAAGGGGATGCCCTGATTAAGATTGCGGACGGAAAGGTTTCCGCAGTACATGGCGGGGATAAACATGATTATTGCATCCTTGATATGAAAGCCATGTTTGAGACAACCTGCGAATATCTGAATCTGAATTTCAAAGGCAGTGTTTACATGGAGGGCTCTGGTATCTATGACCATTCCATTGTATCTGCCATGTGGAAGCTCGGAGGAAGTCAGGAACTTCTGGATACTTACCGAAAAGCACTGGATGCACACGGAATGGATGAGAAGATCCTGTCACCGGCACTTCGTTTTACCACATCTGACGTGGCAGCGAGCGGTGCAAATCTGTATCCGATGCTTTTGACAGACGGACCAAACGGCGTTATCAGTCTGGGAAGTCCAATCAAGCTGGCTCACGATAAAGGGGCAACGATTCTGGACTTCCGGAAAAATCTGGAGCAGGTATGCGCCCGCTATGTGGATGCGATGAAGAATCTTACTCAGCTTATGGACATTGAGATCCGTAATCCGGTGAACTGCCTGAAGCTGCTGATGAAGGAACTTGGCATTAAACAGAAGATCCGGAATGAGGTGGTGGAGCTATTTGTATCCCAGAACGGGGAAGGTGCCTGTACGGCACATGATCTTTATTATGCCATGAATGAAGCCTCCTTTTTTGCAGCCTGTGAAGGAATGTCCGGACAGGGCATCCTGAAGCTGGAGGAGGATATTACGAAGGCGCTTATAAAAGACTGGAAAAAATATGACGTTTATGGAGCAGTCAAATGTTAGGAGGAATTGGAATGAATAACAAAGCAGAGTATACACCGGAAAAGGTTGTGGATATCAGTAACCTGTCAAGAGAAGACTGGTTGGAATACCGCAAAAAAGGAATCGGCGGCAGTGATGTAGCGGCAATCATGGGGATCTCTCCATTTGCCACTATCCGGGATCTGTTTTACAACAAAACAGGTGTGCAGCCGGTCATTCAGGAGGAAGAGGAAAGCAACTGGGTTGCCAAGGAAGTCGGACACCGGCTGGAAGATCTGGTGGCAGAAATCTTTTCCAAAAAGACCGGACTGGAAGTATTTCCGGTACGTGTCATGTTCCGGCATCCATTATATCCGTTCATGCTTGCAGATGTGGATTTTTTTGTTCGTATGCCGGATGGGACATTTGCGATTCTGGAATGTAAAACCTGCAATTATAATGCGAAAGATAAGTGGGCTGATGAGGGTATTCCAGCTCATTATGTGCTGCAGGTAAGGCATTATCTGTCTGTGATGAATATGCAGAAAGCCTTTATCGCATGCCTGTATGGAAATAACGAGAATGAGTTTGTGTATCGCACCATTGAGCGTGATCTGATTGAGGAAGAAGACATCATTGATCAGGAAACGTATTTCTGGCAGGAACATGTATTGAAAAATGTAGTACCGCCGCATAACGGGAATTCCGATCTGGTTCTGGCAAATATCCGTAATTATGGTGGTTTTGCAGACAAATCTATTCCGGAAATTGTGCTTTCCGGTCTGGAATCAAAAAATCTTGAGAAGTATCTTACCCTTTCGGAGGAAAAGTCACAGTTGGAAAAACGGAAAAAGGAAATCGAAGCAGAACAGCGGGCAATCAGTGTTCCTTTTGTGGAACAGCTGGGGCAGGGCTGCAAGGCAGTGCTGGAGGACGGTACGAACCGTTACCGTATTACCTATAATCCGACCAGACGTACTTCGGTTGGGAAAGACCAGATGGAGAAGCTGAAAAACCAGCATCCGGATATCTATGAGGAATATACAAAAACAACGGAGAGCCGTACTTTCCGAATTAAGAAGGAGGCGGCGTAATGAGAAAACCAAATGAACGGATGCGGATAAAAAGCTGGAGGGATATAAACAATGAGGTGCAGATTTAAACATAAGATTTTCCAGAATGAGGAGAATGGGTATACGATTGCCATATTCACCACACAGGATACGTCTGTCCCCCTGTCAGCCAGAGACAAATATCTGGCATCCCGGAATATCATCGGCTTCTCAGCGATTGGATTCGGTCTTCCGCTTACAGACGAGATTGAGCTTGAGATGGAAGGCAGATGGGAGAGCGGAGAGCATGGAACTCAGTATCAGGTGGAAAATTTCATGGAGGTTGTACCACGGACAAAGGAGGGTATCTTAGGATACCTTTCTTCCGGTGCAATCAAAGGTATCGGTCCCAAGATGGCAGATACTATTTTCCGGAAGTTTGGGCTTCAGACACTGGAAATCATGGAAAACAACCCGCAGGAACTCTTGAAGATCCGTGGAATTTCCGAGAAGAAGCTGGCTGCTATTGTGGAGTCCTATGGAAAAAACCAGGTGTTCCGGGAACTGATGACGTTTCTGGCGCCTTTTAAGGTAACACCCAAAAAAGTGAATATGATTCTGAAGAAATTCGGAAATGAATCGGTGGATATTATCCGGCACCGCCCTTACATGCTGAGTGCAGTCAAAGGCTTCGGGTTTCTGACTGTGGATGCGATCGGAAGACAGTGCTGCTGTGCACTCAATGATCCCATGCGGATATCCGGGTGCATCGGACATATCATGAATCAGGCAATGAAAGAAGGACATCTGTTTAAGCAGCGTCAGGAGGTTATCAGGGAAGCACTGGAAATACTGAACCGGGATCTGCAGGTCATGGCAGTATCGGAGCAGGATGTCAGTCAGGTGCTTTACCGGCTGGTGCTGCAAAAAAGCATTGTTGTGGAGGAAGAACGGATCTATTCTATCCGGCAGTATGAAGAAGAAACACAGACCGCTTCCATGATAGCCAGACGGCTTTTGGAGAAGCCGGTTTTGCTGTCCATTGAACCGGAGCTGGAAAAGGCACAGAAGACACTGGGGATCACGCTGTCAGAAACACAGAAACAGGCAGTGCGGATGGTGTTTGCACATCCCATCAGTATTATTACCGGAGGTCCCGGAACCGGAAAGACAACGGTTCTCAAGGTGATTCTCTATATCCATCAGGCGTTATGCAGGTCAGAGGTACAGCTTATGGCTCCGACCGGACGTGCGGCAAGACGTATGGTGGAGAGTACCGGCTGTGAAAATGCATCCACGATGCATCTGGCCCTGGGGCTTTTGGGAGATGATACGGATTTTGAACCGGATTTTGAGTACCTGTCTGCCGGATTTCTAAATGTAGATGAGGTGTCCATGGTGGACATGCATCTTGCCTATGAATTTTTCCGGCGGGTTAGCAGACATGCCAGAGTCCTTTTAGTCGGGGATAAGAACCAGCTTCCATCCGTAGGAGCCGGGGATGTGTTCCGGCAACTGATTGCCTGCGGGCTGATTCCGGTCACGGTACTGGATCTGGTTTACCGGCAGGGCGCTTTGAGCAGCATACCTTATAATGCAAAACTGATGCAGGAGAATAAGACTAATCTGAGCTTTGGGGAGGATTTTCAGTTCATTGCCTGTAAAGGAGCAGATGAAGCGGCAGAGATTGTCCGGAGGATTTATCTGGACGAGATTGCAAAAAACGGCATGGATCAGGTACAGATCCTGACTCCGTATCGGAAACGCAGTGCTGCCGGAGTGGATGAATTGAACAAATCTCTGGAGGATTTTGTAAATCCGCCAATCGCAGGGAAGAAGGAACTGCATATCGGCAGTCAGGTGTTCCGGGTTGGCGATAAGATTTTACAGAATAAAAATACCGAGATGGCGAGTAACGGCGATCTGGGCAGGATACTGGACTGTATCACGGATGAGGATGGAAATGCCAGGGCAGTGATCGGATTCCCGGATGGGCGGCAGGTGCAATATGAAGCTGACCAGATGGAAATGATCGAACATGCTAACGCAACAACCATCCATAAGGCACAGGGTTCCGAATGTCCGGTTGTCATCATCCCTTGGGTAAAAGCCTTTTATATGATGCTGAAGCGCAATATTCTCTATACCGGAGTGACCAGAGCGAAAAGCAAGGTTTATCTGGTAGGGGAATGGGCTGCAGTCTGTCAGGCAATCCATACGGATGACAGCGGGACAAGGAACACCATTCTGAGTGAGCGGATCGTACAGTATTACGATCAGTATCAGAGTGAACAGAAACCGGAAATGGAGCAGTTAAAACTTGTTGTTTAAAAATATTTTTCAATTTTTGAAATAAGCGGACTATTACTCTTATATAGGGGAACGTCTGCTTTTCTAAATGAAAGGAGCAGAGAATGAAAGAATTATTGTATAAGAAATCAGAGGCAGTTGCCGCTTTGAACCGTGTGGATGGCTTCCATCCGATGGAACTGGCAAGAAAGATTGGAGAAGAAGGGCAGGAGGAGCAGCTTTATCTGGATGTGAAATACCGGAAGCTATGGTTTCGTCTGGTCAATCCGGCAGGAAAGATCATCAGCCGGATTATCACTTTCACAGAGAACATGGCAGTTGTGGAAGCACGTATCTATCTGGATAAATGTGATCAGGAAGACAATTATGTAGCCAATTCCTTTTCGCAGAAATTCCGGAGCGATGACCCGAAGTTTGGAGACAAATTTCTGGAAATGGCAGAAACAGCAGCCGTAGGAAGGGCATTATCGGATGCCGGATATGGTGTGCAGTTTGCGGATGTGGGAGAGGAAAATGATCCTGCACAGGTAGATGCCGGAATTCCATATCAGAATCCACAGATGCCGGATTCAGGTGCCATGGAAAATGCAGCCATGCCGGATTCGGGTGTCATGCCAAATGCCCCTATGCCAACTTATGGAGAGATGCCAGGTCAGCCGGAATATGCAGGCCAGCAGATGATGAATCAGTTCTATCAGCAGGCACAGGCGGCGGGAAGCACCATTTACCATGGCAGTGGACAAATGCCTGGCTACGGTTCCGCTCCGGCTGCCTCTACGCCGCCAAAGACCGGACAGATGCTGCAGGGAGCATTACAGAATCTGGATACGTCCCTTCCGGTAGAAGAACTGATGAAACACATGAACTATGAAATGGCAGTCGGGACTGTGATTCCGGGAAAGGGAAAATACGGCGGAAAGACCATGGGACAGGTGGCAGTTGAAAGCCCGTCAACGATCCAGTGGTTTGCCGAGCAATATTCCGGACCGAACAATCTGGTTCCGGCGGCAGCAAAGGTAATTTTACAAAAAGCAATGCCGATGGCTGGTTAAGGAAGAACCCCGCAGAGAGCTTTTTTCTGCGGGGGAAAGGAGGAAGAGACCGGGATGTATTATGATATGTCTGGGTTTGATTATGGAATACTGGATGTGGTGCAGGTGCTGCATCTCAGAAAGCGGCGGGGAAACTATTATGACTGCCCGTTTTGTGGAGAGACGCATGGAAAACTGAATATCAATGTGGAAAAGAATGTATTCCGGTGCAACCGCTGTGATGCGTCCGGGGGGATGCTGAAGCTTTATGCGGATTTGCACAATGTTACACTCTCCGAAGCAAATCAGCAGATCCGGGAAGCATTAGGAAAAGGAGAATACCGGACGGATTATATCAAAGCAACGCCGGTACAGGAAGAAAAGGCAACGGCAGAGCTTGCACCCATAGAGGAAATCCACCGGACGTATCAGAGAATGCTGTCCATGCTCACGCTTAACAGGAAGCATCAGGAGGATCTGCAAAGACGAGGATTAAAACCGGAACAGATCGAAGCACAGCGTTACCGGAGTGTCCCGCTGTTTGGAATGAAGAAGCTGGTCAAAAGGCTGGCAGAAGAAGGATATATGGTGAAAGGCGTGCCGGGATTCTACCGGGATACAGACGGAAACTGGACGATTAACTTCAAAGCAGAAAACTCAGGAATCCTGATTCCCATAGTTTCTTTGGACGGGTTCATCCAGGGTTTTCAGATCCGGGTAGATCATGTGACTGACACGAAAAAATATATCTGGCTGTCCAGTGTCAATTATGACCAGGGAGTTTCCTCCGGAAGTCCGGTACATGTGATCGGTGATCTTGCCGCAGAACGTGTCTATCTGACCGAAGGAGCCTTAAAAGGGACCATAGCCCATTATCTGTCCGGCGCTACCTTTGTGTGCGTTGCCGGAGTGAACCAGTACCGGAATCTGAAACCGGTGCTGGAGCGGATGAAAGGATATGGGATGAAACAGCTTTTGGAGGCGTATGACATGGATAAGAAGATGAAAGTAGCCTGCAATAAGCATGACAGTAAGTGTGCGGTCTGTTTTGAGCGTTCCCCTGTTATCTGCCAGCATAAGGCGGAGAAACGGAGGATTATCCAGAACGGCTGCAATAAGGTCTATGAAATCTGCCGGGAGCTTTCCCTGCCGATGAACCGGATGGTCTGGGATATGGACGAGAGCGGGGAGTGGAACGGGAAACACAAGGGGATTGATGACTATTTAGCCGCCATCAAACAGAAGGAAGGAACCGGGGCACAGACTTCGGCTCTTCCGAAAGGAGAACAATCATGAGAAAAAAAGGAAATACGGTTCTTGCAGGACTCATTATCTGCCTGTTGCTTGTTTTTCTCGCAGCGGCAGGAAAACTCTTTGGTGCTTATCTGAAGTATCAGAAAGGGGACGTAAGTTACGAGAAACTGCAGGAATATGTTCAGGAACCAGAGGAAGAAGAATCACCGGAGTCTGAGAAAGAAAAGGAGGAACCTAAGAATAGGTATCTAGAAATTGATTTTGCAGGTTTAAAAGCGGTTAATCCGGATGTCATAGCGTGGATTCAGATTCCGGCACTGGATATTAGTTATCCGGTGGTACAGGGGAAAGATAATGCATATTATCTTCATCACCTTTTTTCGGGAGAATCCAATATCAACGGGAGCATCTTTGTGGACTGCCATAATCAGCCGGACTTTACGGATCAGAATACGATCGTGTACGGGCATAATATGAAAAACGGGAGCATGTTCGGAACTCTGGATAAGTACCAAGACAAAGAGCTATTTGAACAACATCCGGAGTTTTATCTCTATTTGCCGGACAAGATCCTCAAGTATCGTATCTTTTCCTGCTATGCGGGAAGAACCGGAAGTGAGGGATATAGGTATCATTTCCCGGAAGCGGAAGATTTTCAGACGTTTCTGGATACGGTGTCTTCTTATAGGGATTATGATACCGGCACCGAGCTGTCGGCAACGGATCGGATAGTTACGCTGTCTACCTGTGTCAATTCCAGACGGAATTATCGCTATCTGGTACATGGAAAATTAAGCAGTGAGATCATCACAGAGGAATAAAAGAATCGTGCTGGTGTGAGAAGAAATTTCTTATGCCAGCTTTTATTATGGGAGGAAATGTAATGGGAACAGCATTGGTTATGGAACATGCAAACGCACTGGCACAGATGATAGTCAGTGAAAAGGACAAGTTATTTGATGAAAGAGTGGAGGCTCTTGTAAAACTTTATAGAAGGGCGGAATTTTATCTGAAGCAGGGATTTCTGGAGAGCATCGTCTGCGAGTTCCATCGGAAGAAAGTGGAAATGATTATGCAGGCGGAAACAAAAGGAGAGATTACGGAAATACTGAAGTTATCAAAACCGCATTTTGACGGGAAAAAATTTGTCTATACCTCTCCGTATGCTGTGGAAGAGGAAGAGCTTCTCCTTTGGTCTCTGACATCACTGCAAGGTCCACTCCGGGATGAAGGGTATCGAAGATATCGGGAATTATTTGAGAAGTGCCTGCCGGAGATGGCAGAAAAGATTCCGGCGTAGAACAATGGCATAACAAAGGAACGAAAAAACTATCTTTTATTTTACTGTAATTTCACTCTTTATTGAATCTGCAATACTTTACAAAGTTTTTTACGGAAAAATGCTTCGGATTAATATACTTAACACCAGTATCTATCAGCTTAAATTTTGAATAACCAAACACCAGTGTTTCATTATTCACAAAAATCGTCATCTATCCAGAAAGCAGGTAAAATATGTTCACAATAATCAGAGTATTTTCTGCATTCAATACATTCTTCATCTAAAGAATCTACGCCGACATAATGAATATGATAATCTACAGTATCGTTTACAAATCTTTCAAGGAAGATGTTCAAAACAAAGGCTACTCTATCATCACAATAAACATAACCAATTAAATTCTTATGAATGATACAGTAAACGAGATAAACACAGCGTGTATCAACGATGCAGTTGAAATTGTATCCAGATTAAAGCCTATTTATACTTTAAAGCATGCACGGAGACAGCAAGAAGACCTATTCCTGTACGGAAGAGGTCTTCCCGTCCTTATACTAAAGTTAATTGGTATGCTGAAGTCCCGCAAAAGCAACATTTAATTTACCTCCAGATTACCGCTTTTAAGAGATAGATAATCGGAACTTCCGCTAAGCAGATAGAAAAAATATTCCCCTTTTTCATCTGGTGAGAAACTATATTTTCCACTCAGTTCATCGAACACTTCTCCTTCATACATTATCCCGTCTTTTACATAACCGATAATCAAATCTTGGGATACTGTAATGTCTGATTTATATTTATCAAACGAAATGACTATATTATCTTTATCAGTTAGTTCCCATCCCTTTCCATTGTCTTGTGTAAGTACACAAAGTGAATTGTTGATTAGAATTATTTCTGGAATGATATACATTTCATCTGATTTATCAGTAGGAATCTCTACTATTGATGATGGTATGAAATTAGGCATCAGACTGCTTTTAACAATTCTGCTTTCAGGAAATTCTGATGAAGATTTGGCTAATTCCTCAATATCAACAACTTTCCCATTTTCATTGGTATATACACCGTCTTTTAATATGATGTAGCTTCTATCATTGGTTTCTGTCCCGATTAAATGTCGATTGCTGTCATCAATTAAAGCCGATGTTAACAGATGACTGATTGCAGCATATACAGGCATACACAAAAACACTGAAACCACAGTTACAATAATTGCAGTTCTATAAGTGAACTTTAAAGGCTTATGTTTTGAAGCTGTTTTACAAAATACATTTTGACGTATCTTTTGTTTGGAATATTTTTTCAGTATTTTATTGCAATCATGAAAATACACTTCCTCAATAAAAGATTCATCAATTTCACTCATTAACTCATTCAAAGAAAATTTTACAGTCTTCATATCTAAATCCCTTCTTTTCCATTTTTAGTTTTAATTTTTTACGTCCGCGTAACAGTTTGGATTTTACTGTAGATTCTTTTAATCCGGTTTCTTCTGCTATTACAGCGATTGTCTTAGTGTAATAGTAGTACGAGATAAAACATTTTCTTTCGTCAACTGATAGTTCATATATGCTTTCTTTTAAGCATTTGATTACTTCTTCTTTTAACGGCCCGTATTCAATATGTTCGTTCGTTCCAACCTGAAACGCATCTTCGTAATTTTCAAAATGCATCTTAGAGGTTTTTCGTAATGCGTTTTTTGCCATGTTTCTTGCGATTGTTCCTAAATAGGGTTTGAATGTGCTGTAGTTATCTGTATCTAAATCTGCACTGTAATTCCATAGAGCTACAAAAACATTAGACACGACCTCCTCCTTGTCTTCATATGGCAAAGCACTTCCAATAATATTCTCGACTATGTATACAACATATCTGTAGTATTTGTTCATACATATTTTTAAAGCGCGCTCATCTTTATTTTTTAGTTCGAGCATCAGTTGTTTCTCATCTATGTTAAATAACATGCTTCTACCTCATAAATTCAGTGAATACTATAGCAGTGGTTTAATAATGGGAATGTGTATTTTCAAAAAAGGGAACCGAGAAACCAAGTTAAAAAGCTTCAATTAAAATCAGGATAAGTACTCACCAGCACTTGAAATATTTTCCACTATTAAAATGTAATAGAAAATGATTTGATTGTAAAGGCATCAGAGGACAGATTAGTTACCATGCCGTAATAGTAATCTGTTGCCTGTGTCGTAAATCCTGAACGCAAACCACTTGCTGTAATCTCACGCACAAATTCTGATGAAGGTCCAGCTACGTATGCGCGTACTCTTGAACGATGAAAAGCAGAACGGCTCAAAGTGTAATTTATAGTTATGTATCTGCCGCTATTACAATAAAGTCCCATACTGTTATTTGATGGTGTTAATATGGCGACTTCGCCATTTTTCAATGTGATTCCGCGCCAAGTATATCGGGCATATGCATTTGGAATAACACCTTCTTCAACAACTTTCTGCAGGCTTTCGTCAGCAAACACAGTGTACTTCCATTCAATCATATTAGGGTCATCTGTAAGCGGCTCTGCTGCAAAAACATTAACACTTAGCGACAGCATCATAACGAGTGTTAGGATAAAACTGATTATTTTTTATAAGCCTTCATATATGTACACGACTCCTTTCCAAGGTTCCCTTTGTAATAAGATACACAGTAAATATTGTAACGGTTGCATTTATTTAAAAAATTAAAAAAGATAATTTTTAATTTTTGTTTTTTGAATTTTTTGATTGGTAAAATAAGAAAATGGATTATAAAGAGTTGCACTCTAGGTACCTCCTACGTACAGAATAAGTATCAAATACAAAGGAGTGAAATCATTATGATTAAAAAATTAAGAGTAGCCGTGGATCACGGGAACCGGAACATGAAAACCTGTCATTTTATCTTTACCACAGGACTGACGGAACAGGATAAAAAGCCTGCCAGGGGAGAGAAGTATCTGAAATATCAGGGAAAGTATTATACCCTTAGTGAGAAGCGGATTCCGTACCAGAGGGACAAGACGCAGGACAGCCGGAACCGATTCTGGATTCTGACCTTATTTGCCATTGCAATGGAGCTGGAGCAGAAAAGCCAGATCCAGCCGGAGGATGTCATTCAGGTGGAACTTCCGATTGGGCTTCCGCCGAAGCATTTTGCAGAGCTTTGTGAGAGATATGAACGCTATTTCAAAGGGGACGGGAAGGTGCAGGAACTGTGCTTCAACGATAAAGTCTATCACCTCTGTATACAGAATGTAATGGCGTTTCCGCAGGATTATGCAGCCATGATGACGAGGATGATGGAAATCCGTGAGATTCCGAAAGTCGTAGGGATTGATATTGGCGGATTTACTTCTGATTATCTTCTGATGAGAAGTGGCAGACCGGATATGGATTATTGTGATTCTCTGGAAAAAGGTGTGATTACCATGTATAACGATATCATTTCCAGTATTAACAGTGAATATGACATGCTTCTGGAGGAGGCAGATATCGACAGTATCATCAAGGGAAAAACGCAGTATTATGAGGAAGCTGTTGTACAGGCAGTAGAAACCATGGTTCAGAATTTTGTTACCGATCTTCTGAACAGCATCCGAGAGCGGGGCATTGATACAAAATCTACTTATACGGTGTTTATCGGCGGCGGAGCAGTGCTTCTGGAACGATTTCTGGAGCAGGCAGACCGGTTGGGAAAACATACCTTTATCCGGGATATGAAAGCAAATGCCGATGGATATGATCTTTTGTATCGCATGACACAGGCTGGAGTGTGATTTTATGGGAAAGAAAAATCCGTTTGTATTCACTATTGGTTTTGATAAGTCGGATCCAGATCACGTGTATGTGACAGAACTTCTGAATACGACAGAGAAAAAAGCAAAACTGATCGTTGCGGCAATTCTGGCATATACGGGAAGAACGGATGAGACAGGTAATGGCAGTATAAGCATGGAACCGGATATGCTCCGGCCAATGATGCAGCAAATCATCCGGGAAGAAGTAAGAAAGGTATTGGAAGGGCAGGACGTTTCTAAGATAAATAGAGAAATGCCCACAGAAGTTGATTTGATGGAAGAAGAACCGCTGCGGATGGATCAGACTATGAGACAGAATGTAGTGGATGCTATCAGTGCATTTCGCAGGGCATAAAAAAGCAGGAGAGATACACATGCTTATGGCAGTGTACTCTCCTGTTCTTTGTATCAGAATGGGAATAGACAGAAAACTCACAGACTATTCACAGATTACTCACAGATTGTCTTTGTATAATGTGTAGATGATGTAGGACGGATTTTGCGGACATTCAAAATAAAAAAGAATGTGGAGGTAACAGACAATGGCAAAATCATTATTTGAGGAACTGGGCGGCAAATACGAAAGGCAAGGGGATTATTTGATACCGTGCTTAACTGTACCCGCCGAAGAAGAACAGGCAATAGGCATCTGGGGGCAACGGCATTTAGATTATCTAAAACAGTACCGTAAAGTTACATACACCAATCTTCTTACAAGCGGCAGGCTAAACGCCTACCTTGCCGACATCAACAGACAGGCACAGGAACGCTTTGAAAGGCTCATAGAGGGTATGAAACAGGCACAGGGCATAACGGAACAGCTAAAGGCAGAAAACGCCTTAGAATGGACAGGATGCCTCAATAACATAAGGGCTTGTGCGAGGGAGATTGTGGAAAAGGAAATTATTTTTGCATAAACAGATGATTAGTGGCAGGGGGAAATCCTGCCGCTTTTTCTGCTTTAGTTTGTCAGCTTGACAAATAAAAGCTTGACAAATAAAGGGTTAAGGAATATAATTAGATTCAGTATTATACAAGGAGTTAATAAATATGCGGCAAGGTATTCTTAAATAAACTGTCAATTTGATAGTGGGAACAAAAAGTAGCAGTCTCGTTTCACTTTTAATATGGGGCTTAGTTTTTTGTACCCAGTTTAAGAATACTTTTATCATGTAATTTTATATGCCCGAAAACATATAAGTGTTTTGGGGCTATTGGAGTTATTTACCCAGTGATAGGAGTATTTATCACTGGGTATTTTTATGCCCTTTTTTGGGTGTTGATAGGAGGAAAATCACATGAAAATAATTAACTTAGGCATTCTGGCTCACGTTGACGCAGGAAAGACAACATTAACGGAAAGTTTATTGTATACCAGTGGTGCAATTGCAGAACTAGGGAGCGTAGATGAAGGCACAACAAGGACAGATACAATGAATTTGGAGCGTCAAAGGGGAATCACTATCCAGACAGCAGTGACATCTTTTCAGTGGGAGGATGTAAAAGTCAACATTATAGATACGCCAGGCCATATGGATTTTTTGGCGGAAGTATACCGTTCTTTATCCGTATTAGACGGAGCAGTATTATTAGTTTCTGCAAAGGATGGCATACAGGCACAGACCCGTATACTGTTTCATGCACTACAGACAATGAAGATTCCGACAATTTTTTTCATCAATAAAATTGACCAAGAGGGGATTGATTTGCCAATGGTATATCAAGAAATGAAAGCAAAGCTTTCTTCGGAAATTATAGTGAAGCAAAAGGTTGGGCAGCATCCCCATATAAATGTAACGGACAATGACGATATGGAACAGTGGGATGCGGTAATTATGGGAAACGATGAACTATTAGAGAAATATATGTCAGGGAAACCGTTTAAAATGTCAGAACTGGAACAGGAAGAAAACAGGAGATTCCAAAACGGAACGTTATTTCCCGTTTATCACGGAAGCGCTAAAAACAATCTGGGGATTCGGAAGCTTATAGAAGTGATTGCCAGTAAGTTTTATTCATCAACGCCTGAAGGTCAATCTGAACTATGCGGGCAGGTTTTTAAGATTGAATATTCAGAGAAAAGGCGGCGTTTTGTTTATGTGCGTATATATAGCGGAACATTGCATTTGAGGGATGTTATTAGAATATCTGAAAAAGAGAAAATAAAAATCACAGAGATGTGTGTTCCGATAAACGGGGAATTATGTTCATCCGATATAGCCTGCTCTGGTGATATTGTAATTTTACCAAATGATGTTTTGCAGCTAAACAGTATTTTGGGGAACGAAATGCTGTTGCCGCAGAGAACATTTATTGAAAATCCTCTCCCTATGCTCCAAACAACGATTGCAGCAAAGAAATCTGAACAGCGGGAAATATTGCTTGGGGCACTTACAGAAATTTCAGATGGCGACCCTCTTTTAAAATATTATGTGGATACTACAACGCATGAGATTATACTTTCTTTTTTGGGGAAAGTGCAGATGGAAGTCATTTGTGCCATCCTTGAGGAAAAATATCATGTGGAGGCAGAAATAAAAGAGCCTACTGTTATATATATGGAAAGACCGCTTAGAAAAGCAGAATATACCATCCACATAGAAGTCCCGCCAAATCCTTTCTGGGCTTCTGTCGGGTTGTCCATAGAGCCGCTCCCTATTGGAAGCGGAGTGCAGTATGAAAGCAGAGTTTCACTTGGATATTTAAATCAATCGTTCCAAAATGCGGTTATGGAGGGGGTTCTTTATGGCTGCGAGCAGGGGCTGTATGGATGGAAAGTGACAGACTGTAAAATCTGTTTTGAATATGGATTGTATTATAGTCCTGTAAGTACCCCCGCAGACTTTCGGCTGCTTTCCCCTATCGTATTGGAGCAGGCTTTAAAAAAAGCAGGGACAGAACTATTAGAGCCATATCTCCACTTTGAAATTTATGCACCGCAGGAATATCTCTCACGGGCGTATCATGATGCTCCAAGGTATTGTGCAGATATTGTAAGTACTCAGATAAAGAATGACGAGGTCATTCTGAAAGGAGAAATCCCTGCTAGATGTATTCAAGAATACAGGAACGATTTAACTTATTTCACAAATGGGCAGGGAGTCTGCTTGACAGAGTTAAAAGGATACCAGCCAGCTATTGGTAAATTTATTTGCCAACCCCGCCGCCCGAATAGCCGTATAGATAAGGTTCGGCATATGTTCCACAAGTTAGCTTAACAGCTTGCAAAAGTCATATAAAATGAGATTTGAAAGGATTAGAGACTAATTATGATGAAATGTAACTTCATGTTTGCTAAAAATTCAAAGGCATATTCTGTCTACCTGCTGTTCCGATTTGTCTGTTCCCTGGCGGTTTCTATGTCCACAGTGCTTTCCATCGTGTACCACCTGGAGGTGGTGCAGCTGGATGCTTTCCAGCTTGTCCTGGTAGGGACGGTTCAGGAGACCTCCTGCTTTCTGTTCGAGATGCCCACCGGTGTGGTGGCGGATTTGTATAGCCGTCGGCGCTCGGTGCTGATTGGAATGTTCCTCTACGGCCTGGGCTTTCTGATGGAGGGTGCGCTACCGTGGTTCGCGCCGGTTCTGCTGGCCCAGGTTGTCTGGGGTTGCGGTGATACCTTCATCACCGGCGCTCTGGAGGCGTGGATTGCCTCGGAGGAAGAGGACAAACCCATAGACAAGGTGTTCCTGCGGGGCAGTCAAATGGGGCAAATCGGCGGCGTTCTGGGCGTGGTGCTGGGCACACTGCTGGGAAACATAAACCTGCAAATGCCTGTCATCTTGGGGGGCAGTTTGTGCTTGTTGTTGGGGCTGGTGATGGTTCGCATCATGCCAGAAACCAACTTCTCCCCTGCTATTGAGGAACGGCAGGGCTTGCTTAAAGACTTTGTCTGCCTGTTCAAGCTCAACCTGGGCTTTGTGAAAGGCGCACCTGTGTTGCTGGCGCTCTTAGCAATCACACTATGCGGGGGACTTGCCAGTGAAGGCTTTGACCGGCTCTCCACCGCTCATTTTCTGGATGACACGGTAATACCCGTTATCGGGCCGCTGAACAGCGTCACTTGGTTCGGTGTTATCAGTCTTATCGGCAACGGCTTAGGTATTCTGGCTTCTCAGTTGCTCATCGCCCGCATGGAGAAAAAAGGGACTGTCAGCCGAACCAGTGTGGTCATGTCCACCAGCGCCGGGTATATCCTGTTCCTGGTTCTCTTCGCGGTGGGGCGGAGCTTTTGGTTCATGTTGTTGGTGTTCCTGCTGGCGGGGCTTATGCGCACCATCAAGGAGCCTGTGCTGGCCGCCTGGATGAACGACCATGTGGATGAGAAAATGCGCGCCACAGTCTTTTCCACCAGCGGACAGCTGGACTCTTTCGGGCAGATCATCGGCGGGCCTATTGTGGGGCTGGTAGCCCAGCAGGTGTCCATACCCTGGGGGCTGGTCTGTACCGCTTTCCTGCTGTTGCCCGCGCTGTTCTTAGTGCCGGTGGCGGGAAAGAAGCGGGATTGATATGGCATAGTTAAGTTTACTGACGAGCGGGAGATTACTTCCGCTCGTCTTCATTTAGTAGCGCAAAATTTGAGGACTCTTTATTTCCTTATTCGGTATAGCGGAGGCGGCTGTCAATTCGACATAATTTTCTTGTGATACTTTACCGTACATGAGCATTTGTTTCGTATTTGAAAGAACAAACTCACCAAATAAAAAAAACGATATTCGGGTGGGTTATTTTGTTATACCCTAAATTACCCTCTGAATTTGTTTTTAAATTTGGAGGGATTTTTTTATGTCCTTTTTTCGGGCAGTTATCTATCTGCTCATACGAAGCAAAATTTATCAATACATAGCATATCAGAGAACGGCAGGAAACCAGTTAAAAAAATTTCTGCCTATGCAACGGCACTTCCTGCCTTGAATGTAGAAGTACAATCTCCATACAACAGAATTAATATTTCCCATAACCGTAAAGGTCATAGAGCCTTTGCGGTTTTTCTTTTGTCGATTTTTGTTGGAAAGTGCCATAGGGCTATTAGTGGTGTTAGGTGTCGTTCGCCACCTCTCCATCTGGATTTTGAACATTTCAAAAATTCAGATGGGAGGTACTTACAGTGAAATACGCACCGAGAAAGGTATATATCAAGGAAAGCGGCAGATATGTGGAACTGTCCTATACGGATTTCTGCCGCCGCAGGGAATCCGACCAGACCTATATGGACAAGCTGTTTATCCCCATTCAAGGCTGTCTGCTTGAAGTCGTGAGGGAGCAATACACGGACTTCTACCGAGATAAGGAACGGTGGCGTTATCTGAAAAAATTAGATACGAAGAACAGCCTGCTTTCTCTGGATGGATTTACGGACAGCGAGGGGAAGCCTTTAGACTTTATCGCTGATGAAGCGGCAGACATTGCGGAAACCGTTGTCAATGCGGTTATGGTGGACAGGCTGAAAGCCGCCCTGCCTTTGCTGTCGGATAGTGAACAGGAATTGATACAGGCAATCTTTTTTGACGGACTTTCTGAGCGTGAAGTCGGGGCGAGGTTCGGCATAACCCAGAGCGTTGTGAACAAACGCAAAGCCAGAATCCTAAGAAAACTAAGAAAGATAATAGAAAATTAAAATTTAAGGCGTTCAGCCCCCTTGTTTTTTCCTTTGGGAAAATGAGGGGGTTTTTCTCTGCCCTCTCAATCAATTCTGATTGGAGGAAGTAAGAATGGCATACAACCACGGACGGGAGGACAGGAAATGGCGTATCTGGAAAGAAGCGGCAGGCGGAAGTGGGTACGGTTGCGGAGTTACTGGACGAGATTGAGAGCGAAAATCTCTATCAAGTATTAGTCGCGGTGGACGGGCGTACCTTGAAAATCGTCCTGCTGAAAATGCAGGGGTATTCCACAAAGGAGATTGCCCCGCTCGTGCATTTGACGACTGGTGCCATCTATGCGAGGTTAGACCATCTGCGGAAGAAGCTACGAAAATTTTATAGCGTCTAAAACAGCCTGCCGTCCTGCGGGCTACTGGGTGAGGGATGGAAATCCCCTCACTTATTTTTTGCAGGAGGCAAGCGGGATGGCATACAGAGTTAAGGCGTACACGCTTCGGGAGGAATCCACGGAAAGCGGCACAAGGTATTTTATCAGCTTTAAGGACGGGCAGGGCAAATCCCACGAGTTGGAAGTGTCGGAACAGTTCTTTATGGAGTTTCGGCAGATGGAACGCAGGAACAGGAATCTCCTCCAATGGGACGAGCGGCACAGGGAGTTTTCGGAAGTATGGGACGAAACGCTGAACAGGCGGGCGTTGAAGCTGCCTAAGAGCATAGAGGAACAAATGATTGAGGCAGAACGGGCAGAACTGCTCTGTAAGGCGGTTGACGGACTGCCAGAGATACAAAGGCGGCGTTTCCTGCTCTACTACGAGTATGAGTTCAATTTTTACCAAATCGCCGCTATGGAGCATTGCACCGCTTCGGCAATACAGAAATCTGTTGCGATTGCAAAGGAGAAAGTAAAGGCGGAAATGAGGAAGTATCTCCAACCGTGACCGACACCGCCCGAAAAAGAAATCTGTTTTTTATTTGTGTGGGATTGGCGGCATTACATACTCTCACTTTTTCTTCGTGGGAGTAAATCTATTTTTAAGGAGGTCAACGCCTATGTGCAACGAAAACAAAAACACCGCCCGAAAGGAGGAAAGCCATGCAGAAGTTACAGACAGTCAACGCCGAAACGCTCCTTTATGAACCGCTTGAGAAGCCGTCCTTTGTGGTGGACAGCCTTATCCCGACAGGCTTGTCGCTGTTCTGCGGCTCACAGAAGATAGGAAAGAGCTGGCTCATGCTGAAGCTATGTTTATGCGTGTCGCAGGGACTTCCCTTGTGGGATATGCCGACAATGGAGGGCGACGTGCTTTACCTCTGCCTTGAGGACACGTTCTGCCGTATACAGGACAGGCTGTTCCGATTGACGAACGAAGCGAGCAGGCGGCTTCACTTTGCCGTGGCAAGCTGCAAGCTGTCAGACGGTCTTATCGTGCAGCTTGAAGATTATCTGAAAGATTACCCAAACAGCAGGCTTATTGTCATTGACACTTTGCAGAAAGTCCGTACAGCTTCAAAAGACAATGCCTACGCAAGCGACTATGGGGACATCTCACTAATCAAAGACTTTGCCGACAGGCATTCATTGGCGGTCATTGTCGTACACCACATCCGAAAGCAGAATGACAGCGATGTGTTCAACAAGGTGTCTGGGACGACAGGCTTAACGGGGAGTGCGGACGCTACCTTTGTTCTGGAAAAGGAGAAACGGGCATCCGACACCGCCAAGCTGTATGTGACGGGCAGGGACACGCCCTATCAGGAATACACGCTGCGTTTCCGTGATTGCAGTTGGGAACTTGTGGAGAGAAAAACGCAGGAGCAGCTTGCGAAAGAAACGATACCAGACGTCCTTTTTCGGTTGGTGGATTTTATGAGGGATAAGGAAGAATGGGCAGGCACGGCAACGGAGCTGTTAGCCGCTATGAGGGAAACGGAAACCATACCCACGGTGATTACGAAATGGCTCAATGAATACCGCACCACATTTTTAAATGAGAACCATATCGTTTATCAGTACAGCCGCAAAAAACACGGCAGGCAGATTTCGCTTGCAAAGCGGGCGGGTGACAGCGGTGACGGTGGTGACAGCGATATTGGGATACCCCCTGTTACTGTCATTGACGCTTAAAGCCATGTAAAGCTGGCGGCTCTGCCCTGCGGGTGACAGCAGTGACGGTGGTGACAGTGATTTTAGGATACCCTGCCGATGTCATCCCTACGGGAGAACACCCCGTAAACGCAAAATGCAGGCGTGAGATTTACTCGCCCTTTTCGGTCGTGTAAAACCACCCCTGCGGTCAGAAAAATCATTCCGATTTTTCCGACTGCGTTTACAGGGTGTAACACACTACACTTTGCCCTGCAAAGTCGTGTGCCAGACGTTCCCTCTGGACTCCCTTAAGGCAGGGCTGTGCCCTGCTATCCTACGCCTTACGGCTTCGGATAAAAGAATGGCGGCATGACGGTGACGGCTCTTGCGAGGGGGGTATCCCAAAAACACCGTCATCATCGACATGACCGTCATGCAGGGGGTGAGGGTGACAGTTGCGGCAGTCGGCAGGGGGTATCCCAAAACTGCTGTCACCACCGTCACCGCTGTCACCCCAAAGGACGGTCACCCGCCGAAAGAAAGGAGGAATCCGCCTATGCCTTATGCAATCCTGCGTTTCCAGAAACGAAAAGCGGGCGGCGTTGCGGCTTGTGAACGCCACAACGAGCGGAAGAAAGAAGCCTACAAAAGCAACCCAGATATAGATATGGAACGCTCTAAAAACAATTACCATCTCATAGCACCACCAAAGTACACCTACAAGAAAGAGATTAACCGCATGGTAGCCGAAGCGGGGTGCAGGACAAGGAAAGACAGCGTGATGATGGTGGAAACGCTCATCACAGCTTCACCAGAATTTATGAACCAGTTACCGCCCGAAGAACAAAAAGCGTATTTCCAGACGGCTCTTGACTTCATTTCGGAGCGTGTTGGAAAGCAGAATATCCTCTCCGCTGTCGTCCATATGGACGAGAGAACGCCCCATATGCACCTCTGCTTTGTGCCGATTACGCCAGACAATAAGCTGTCAGCGAAAGCTATCTTAGGCAACCAGAAATCATTATCCGAGTGGCAGACCGCCTACCATGAGCGGATGTCCTCACGGTGGAATCAGCTTGAACGGGGGCAGTCCTCAATGGAAACCAAGCGGAAACACGTCCCCACATGGCTCTATAAATTAGGCGGCAGGCTTGATAAACAGTATGAAGAAATCGTGTCTGCCCTATCCGACATCAACGCCTTTAACGCAGGGAAGAAAAGGGATAAAGCGTTAGATTTACTCTCTGCATGGCTGCCAGACGTGGAGAAATTCTCTAAGGAAATCGGGAAACAGCAGGCGTATATCGACAGTTTGAAAGAGAGAATTGGGCAGGAATCAGACTATGCGGGGCGTATGCGTGATGAAAAGTACGAGCAGGAACTAAAGGTGCAGAAAGCGAATCAGAAGATATTTGAATTGCAGAGAACCAACGAGCAGATGGGGCGGCTGCTGTCAAAAATACCGCCCGAAGTGTTGGAAGAATTGCAGAAAAATCATAGAAGCAGAGCGAAAGAAAGGTAGATATGTGAATGAAGAAACAGGATTTTAAGGTGTTAAAGACCAAAGACTTGTACCCGTTCCCCGACAATCCGTTTCATGTGGCAGAAGATGAAACACTGTCAGAGTTAGCGGAAAGCATCAAGGAATTTGGCATTGTCACGCCGATAATCACACGCCCGAAAGAGGACGGGGACGGTTATGAAGTGATTGCAGGACAGCGGCGTGTCCGTGCTTCTGAACTTGCAGGGATAAATACCGTGCCTGCGTTTGTCCTGCCCTTAGACCGTGACCGAGCCATCATCACCCTTGTAGACAGCAATTTGCAGCGTGAGAATATCCTGCCATCGGAGCGGGCGTTTGCTTACAAGATGAAATCCGAAGCCATGAAGCGGCAGGGTTTCCGCACAGACTTAACCTCGTCACAAGTTGTGACGAAGTTGCGGACGGACGACAAGGTGGCACAGGGCTTCGGCGTGGGCAGGATGACCGTGCAGCGTTTTATCCGCCTGACGGAACTGATACCGCCGATTTTGCAGATGGTGGACGAGGGGAAAATCGCCCTCACGCCTGCGGTGGAACTGTCCTTCTTGAAGAAAGACGAGCAGGAAAACCTCTTTGCCACGATGGAGAGCGAAGAAGCAACGCCCTCACTCTCACAGGCACAGCGGATGAAACAGTTAAGCCAGAGCGGGCGGCTTGACATGGATACGATATTTGCGATTATGACGGAGGAAAAGGGCAACCAGAAAGAAACCTTGAAAATCAACACAAGCAAGCTGAAAAAATACTTTCCGAAGAACACAACGCCGAAGCAGATGGAGGAAACCATCATCAAACTTTTGGAGCGTGAGTTGCAGAGGAAACGCAACCGTGACAGCCGCTAATCTTCTTTTTTCGGGAAGTAAATACAGAGAGTTGAGGTATGGAGAATGAGAGAAATCCAGTATGAAATCGTAAAGGAAATCGCAGTATTGTCTACGGGCGACAGTGGCTACACAAAGGAAATCAATCTCATTTCATGGAATGGGAAAGAGCCGAAGTATGACATCCGCAGCTTTTCCCCGAACCGTGAAAAGTGCGGCAAGGGAATCACGCTGAACGCTGATGAAGCGGCGGCACTCCTTAAAGCATTACAGAAAGAATTAAACAGCGAGGATTAATGGTATCTGATTGGCAGGGCGGGGACATTTCCAAACTCTTCCCTGCCCTGTCTGGAAAGGAAGATTTAAGTATGGGCGAGGATAAGAAAGCAGATAAAAAGAGAAAGCGTATCGTGCCAAAAGCACCAGTGCAGATGATAATCAGCCGTGAATATGTCGGCACACAGACCGTTACAGAAGCGTTTGTCCCGATTATCTCCGAGGATATTCGGAAGAAGATTGCCGAGGGCGACACCTTCGACAATGAGGGGCTGTCCGCTTAGAATGTACGCAATGGGACATGAAAACAGATAGGACAGATACGGAGGTTTTACAGTATGGCAGGAATCAAAGAAGAAAAGAAAATCTATTTAGTCGGCATTTATTGCCGCTTATCTAAAGACGATGGTACGGATAACGAGAGTGCGAGCATTGCGACACAGAAATCCATCCTCACGGATTATGTGAAAAAGCAGGGATGGCACATAGCAAAAACGTATGTGGACGATGGTTATTCTGGTACAAATTTCCAAAGACCAAGTTTCCAGAATATGATAAAAGACATTGAAAGCGGTCTGATAAACTGCGTGATTACGAAAGATTTATCCCGTCTGGGGAGAAACTATCTTGATTGTGGGTTATATCTGGAAGTTTTCTTCCCAGAGCATAACGTGAGGTATATAGCGGTCAATGACGGCGTAGATACCTTGAATAAATCTGCTATGGACATCACGCCTTTCCGCAACATTTTAAACGAAATGTATGCCGCTGACATATCTGTTAAGATAAAATCGGCATATCGGGCGAGGTTTCAACAGGGGAAATTCATGGGAACTACCGCCCCTTATGGCTATATCAAAGACCCTGCCGACCACAACCATCTGCTGATAGATGATAAAGTGGCACATGTTGTAAAAGAGATATTCGACCTTGCATTAAAAGGGAATGGAGTTGCCAAAATTTGCAGACATCTTAATAAACAGCATATCCTACGCCCTGCCGCTTATGCGGCGGAGCGTGGCGAAACAGGCTTTGAACGTCATTTTGAGGGGAACGAGGACAAACGCTATATTTGGAGTGGGAACAGCGTGAGGAGCATTTTAAGAAGCCCGATATATGCGGGAAATCTTGTAGGCTACAAACGGATTGCCGCCAATATGAAAAGCAAGAAACGCCCCTCTAAGCTGCCCGAAGAATGGGAAGTGATACCCAATACCCATGAGGGAATAGTCACGCAGGAGGAATTTGATATTGTCCAACAGCTTATTACAAGTCGTAGGCTTCCACAGAACAAGGGAGGATTTGTAAATATTTTTGCAGGCGTTATCAAGTGTGTGGACTGCGGATGTGCTCTGCGGGCAATGAACGTACACAGGAGGAAACGCCCAGAGATTATCGACTGTGTACAGTATTCATGTAATAATTATGCAAGAAACGGAAGAAGCGAGTGTAGTGCCCACAATATAGAAGCAAGGGATTTATTCAATGCCGTTCTTGCCGACATCAACTGTTTTGCGGATATGGCAGTGAATGATGAAAAGGCGGTCAGGGCCATAGAAAAGCGGCTCACGGAAACAGACCAGAGCAGGGCGAAAGCATTAGAGAAAGAACGTAAGAAGCTGAACAAACGCCTTGCGGAACTGGACAGGCTGTTTTCCTCTCTCTACGAGGATAAGGTCATGGAGCGTATTACCGAGCGGAATTTTGAGATGATGTCGGGGAAATACCAGAAAGAGCAGCTTGAAATTGAAGCAAGGCTGAAAGAGGTGACGGAAACTCTTAATGAAAGCTACGAGAAATCACGGGGAATCCGTGACTTCCTCGCCCTTATCCGAAATTATCAAGGCTTAAAAGAACTGGATGCAACAGTTATAAACGCACTCATAGACAAGATACTTGTTTCGGAGCGTGAGAAGATGGCAGACGGAACAGTGAAGCAGGAAATCAAGATTTACTATAAATTCATCGGCTTTGTCGATGAATTACATATCATACCTACAAAACGGTGGGCAGCAATGCCCGCTAAAAATTGTACGGTGTGCGGCGTTGAATATGTCCCGGGCTCTGGTGCATCAAGGTATTGTCCTGCTTGTGCCAAGAAGATACGGAGGGAGAAATCAAACGAGAGCAAACGCAGGAGCAGAGAACAGAAAAGGATAGCATGTATGAACTGTCCGCAAAAAATGACCGACTGATGAAGGATACGGGAGAGCCTTAACTTAGGTTCTTGAATCCATCCAGAAGTCCACGCAGTGTAGAAAGGGCAAGCTGTTTCTGCTCCTCCGGGCAGGAATTTAGTTCTGCCATGATTTGCTGCATGGTAGAATCCGGGTTCGTTTTCTGGTTAGAAAATATAGCATCTATGGAAATATGTAAGTAAGTTGCCAAGGCATAAAGTGTTTCCAACTGTGGATTGCCAATATAGTTTTCAATATCAGAGACAGTCCGTAAAGAAATCTTTGCCTGTTCCGCAAGGCTGTTTTGCGAAAGATTGCGGCGGAGACGTTCTTCCCTGACTGCATCTCCCAATAATTTTTTCACCATCTATATCACCTCACTTAATGCATATATTTTATCGTAGATTAACACTATACGAAATGCGTTAAAGTGCGTTATGATAAGCAGGATAACACATGCACAAATAGAGAAACATGGAAGTAAGTACGACAGACATGAATGGACAGCATAAGATAAAAGCCAAAGAGGAACTGAATCTGTTAAAAAAATCTTATCCATACAATGTGTCGGAGAGAAGTTAGAATATGCAGTATATGAGATACTATCATCGCATATCCTACACAATTACATAGAAAGAGAAGTATCGGCTGGACTACGAATAGAGTGGTCCAGCCTTTCTTTTTTTCGAAAAAATGAAGGCAGTGTCACGTTTTGTTGCCGCTCACCGCCATCCTCGGAATTTTTTGGAACGTGATAAAAAATTTCGGAGGATAAAACAAATGAACAAAAAAACATATACAGGATCAAAGATACAAAATCACTTTACAGCATATCTGATACAGTTTGTCCGTGGAAAACGACATGATTATCTGGAGAAGAAAATCCAGATGGCTGATGCAGAAGAACTGTTGGAGGATATTGGACAGATGGAGGCAAGAATTGTAATCGAAGAATTGCTGGAGAACCAAACGAGGGAGCAGCTTTTATTGCAGGAGGCACAGGGGAAATATCCAGAATGGAATAAGATGTCAGATGAAAGACTGATGAAAGCGCTTCATACGCTGCGGGATGAAGAACGGAAGCTGATTTACCAGCATGTGTTTGAAGAACGTACTTTTGAGGAAATGAGCAGGCTAAACGGGTTATCAGAGGAGCGATGCAAGGGTATTTATTATTATGCAATCCGGAAGATCCGCAAGGTGATGGGAGGTGAAAACTAATGAATTTTGAACGATTACTTTTAAAGGCAAAAGAAGGAAATGCAGATGCGGTACTGAAGATTTTAGAGATATATAAGCCGCTTTTAATTAAGAATGCGATTGTGAATGGCAGATTTGATGAAGATCTGTATCAGGAACTGGTAAGTACATTGCTTCAGTGTATCCAGAGATTCCAGATAATTGAGTAAGTTATCTTAAACAAAGGCTGCAATCACTCTCAGGGGAGTAACATCCTCTGGGAGTGATTGTTTTTTGAAGGGTGATATTGCCTCAGTTCGAAGCGGCAGACGGTGTTGATCTATTATGTTGCCTGATGCTTTAATGCTCTTTTGTTGTTGCCAGTTCTTTATGAAGATGTAGAGCCATAAACACAGTAACAATAGCAGAAATTACATCGGCAATCGGTTGTGCATATAGTATTCCATTTATGCCCCAGAATGATGGGAGCAACAGAATGATCGGAACAAAGCAAATACCTTGTCGGCAAGCCCCAAGAACGAATCCGGCGGTGCCTTTTCCAAGTGCAAGAAACAGAGAAGAATACACTGTGTAAAATCCAAATACGAAGAAGGAAAATCCATTTGCCATTAGCGATTTTTGACCTACAGAAATCATCTCTGTATTGCCTTCTGTAAATTGCGAAATAATCTGTGTGGAAAATAGGGCTATTGTCAATCCCACAACTACACAAAATATTGTTGACCATAAGATAGAAGTTTTAATTGCTTCCCTGAGCCGATCAAACTTTTTGGCACCATAGCTAAAGCCGGCAATTGGTTGGAAACCTTTTAAGAAGCCGAACACAACCAGAGTTCCCATTGAAGTGATTCTTGTAACAGCGCCCATTCCGGCGATAACAGCATCTCCATAGATATTAGCTTCCCGGTTTATGAATGCGATAGAAAGGCTTGTAAGAAGCTGGAAAGTCAATGTGGGTATACCGATTTTCAGAATTTCAGTTATGATCTGCTTAGAAGGACAAAATTCCTTAATGGAAAATGTAAAAGCGCTTTTTTTCTGTAATGCATAAATTAAATATACAAGAGTAGAAGCCATTTGAGAAATTGCTGTAGCGATTGCCGCACCAGCAACCCCCATGTCGAGAGTATAGATGAAAATAGGATCTAAACCAATATTCAATACAGCTCCTAATAATAATGCACACATAGTTGTTTTTGCGGCGCCTTCACTTGCAACGATATTGTTCATCGTTACATTAAATACATTGAAAATACATGAAATAACATAGATTCTTCCATAAGAAAGGGCGTATGGCATAATCGTGTCTGTTGCACCTAACATGGTTAAAATAGGTTTCAAAAAAATTGCAGTTCCGATAATAATAACTGCGCCAATACAAACACTGCTGTATAATGCAGTACTGGCGACTTTACTTGCAGCTTCCCTATCTCCTCGCCCTAAAAGTCTTGATAAGTAGGAGGCGGCACCATTGCCAAACATCAGACCTAAACCAACAACTACTTGTCCTAAAGGAAACGCAATGGAAATTGCACCCATTTGACTCTCGCCAAGTCCTCCTATGAAATAAGCATCCACCAAATTGTAGAGAGCGTTAATAAGCATACCAATCATTATCGGTATACCAAGAGCCATTAGTGCTTGGGGAACAGGTGCATTTCCTAATAAATCCATTTTGTTGTTATTCTTGTTCATTTCAAATACTCCTTTCAATTAAGAATATAAATTATAGTAGTATAAATTATAGTATACTACGTGAGAGAATACTACTATAATTTATAGTAGTTGTCAAGCGTGTATCCTGCAATTTCCTTGACAAGAGGTATAAAATCAAATACTATAAATTACAGTATATATAACCGTAAGTATTTTATAGCTTTCGTGGATATAGAAAGTGGGTGAACTATGGCTACAATAGATTTAATTGTGTTAGGAATATTGAAAAAGGAACCGATGGGAGCCTATGATATTCAAAAATTAGTGGAATATCGTAATATATCAAAATGGGTAAAAATCAGTACACCATCCATTTACAAAAAAGCAATTCAGTTGGAGGAAAAAGGCTTCATTAAAGGAGAAATTGTGAAAGAAGGTAAGATGCCTGAAAAAGCAGTTTATTCATTAACAGATGAAGGCGAAAAAGAATTTGTAAAGCTTATGATGGAAACAGCCTCTAAACCCATTCACTTTTTTTTAGATTTTAATGCAGTAATTGTAAATTTGGATAAGTTACCGCCTGAAAGTCAACAATCATGTATTGCCAGTATTGAGGAAAATATTGAAATATTAAAAACTTATCTGGAGGAAAATCTTCGAGAGAAAGAGAATGATCCGGAAATCCCTAAGACTGGTATGGCAGTATTGCAACAGCAGATAGTTTTGGCGGATGCTATTGAAAAATGGATTATTTCTCTAAAAAAAGACTTTTGATGAAGAAGTCACTAGCTGATTTCTTATTAGGTCTGCAGGATTGGGAAGAAACAGGGATGGATGCCGACCTATGTTCCGGCTTTGTAGCCAGAACATAGAAATTTTCTTAGTGGGGAATCTCCCTCAAACCCGGTGCTCCTTATATCCTGCAGATTAAACTTCAAATTTATACCCATATCCAACTACTGTTTTTATGTAATTCTTGTCGCTGGAATACTTTTTTATCTTCTTGCGTATTTGAAAAATAGTGTTTTCCACGGCGTGGAAATAACCATTTGCTTTTTCATGCCAAACTGCTTCATAAATCTGTTGTTTAGTAAAAGCCATCCCTGGATTAGAATATAGCATATAAAGTACATCAAATTCTTTTACAGAAAAGTTAATGTCTTTTCGTACTATTAAGCCGTAGGTCGTAAAGGTCTGCGACTTTAACTTTACCCGGAAAGGAGCTGCCACATATATAGGCAGTGCTGTAATTTTAACAGTAACGGTCACCAATCTATGGGGATGGCTTGTATATCCGGCTGAAATGCTAAAAAATCAGTGGTTCTTATTTATCACTTCACTCTGCCCCGGTAATTATGTGTTTGCCGTTTCTGGCTCTTGCAGCTATTGCGATTCTACTGGTCTATTACCAGACTATTTGCAGGTAAAGCATTGCTCTGGTTTTGAATTTGAGTTTTGGCAGCCTAATAATAGCATTTTAGATTAGCTGTGATAAGGTGAAACAGATTAGGAGGAAAGTAAATTGCATTACAAAGACAAAAACCTACAGATAGATATTCGCTGTCATACTGTTTTTATGAATGATCAAAAGATTGAATTGAGTCTGAAAGAATTTACGGTACTAAAATATCTAACAGAACATCCTGGCTGGGTATTCTCTCACGAGGAGATTTATCGTAATGTCTGGAAGGAAGAACCGATTGACTGTGCTAATGCGGTTATGTGCTGCATTAGCCAGCTTCGTAAAAAGTTAAAAGTAGATTCACGGAACTGGAATTACATCCGCACCGTCCGAGGTGTGGGCTATAAGTTTCAACCACTCTCAGGGGAGTAACATCCTCTGGGAGTTTTTTGTCATATTTGTTGCACTTTTCGGCTCTGGTACGTACAGAAATAGAAAAGAAACATATCCCAAAATGTATACATTTTAGAAGTACGTTCCGGAAAGAGGGATTATATTTCAAAAAGGTTACACACACAGTTTTGAAATATACCAATAAAAGTGTGGATATTTTGGGACATGGAAAGGAGAAATGTGGATGCAGATATATGGATATCACCGTACCAGTACAAAGGAGCAGCATCTTGACCGTGGCATACAGGAAATTGAGCGGTACTGTAACGAGCATGAGATGGCACTTACGAATATTTTTACGGATCAGGAGACAGGGAAGAATTTTAATCGTCCGAGATATACCGTTTTAGTGGAGGATGTCCTGCGGCCGGGAGATATTTTGATTGTTACAGAATTGGACAGACTGGGAAGAAACAAGTATGACACCATGCAACAGATCCAGCGGATTAAGAACATGGGAGTGCGGCTTATGGTTCTGGAACTGCCGACTACGCTTATGGATTTATCTGTGATGGATAATGCGATGGCAAGGATGATGCTGGAAACAATCAATAACATGATGCTGGAGCTTTATGCTTCTATGGCGCAGGCAGAGCTGGAGAAAAAGGAGAAGCGACAGCGGGAAGGGATAGAAGCGAAGAAATTGCGGGGCGAATGGGATGATTATGGAAGACCAAGTGTGATGAAGCAGGAAACTTTTGATGAGAACTTTCAAAGCGTAGTTTCTGGAGAAACGACACCTACACAGCTTCGTAAAAATTTGGGAATGACGCACTCAACTTTTTATCGCTATCGAAAAACTTTTTATGAAAAATACCCGGAACTTTCAAATTCTGCAAATTAAAGTCCTATTACTTATATAGACCAAAGAATTTCAGGAGGAAAGAAATATGAGTGAAAAGAGAATAGGTACTTTAATTTATGATCCATCAATGGGAAGATTTGATATCCGGTTTGGGATTGAATCTTATTATGGAGGTCTTCATTGCGGAGAATGTTTTGATGTGAAGGTAAAGGATGCATGGATTCCGGTTCGGATTGAAATGGATGAAGACTGGTATCTGGTAGGGCTTCCTAAGACGAGTCTCAGTGGACTGACGGTTCGAATGTAGGAGGAGCATATGATGGAAGCTAAAAAGAAATATGAAAAGCCGGCATTCCGATTGGTGACAGATTTGGGGAGTATTTTGGAATGTCTGTATGAGGTATATGGAACGGATGGAACGATGTTGATTGCTGGGAACAAGTTATCGGATACGGTAATCTATCCGTTTATCCGCATGATTAAAAAGAAATGCAAAGCAGTGGATGCGGAAAAGCTGAATCTGATGCTCTGGAAGATTTATATGGTAAGTTCGAGAAAAGAAGAATTTGTGACGGCTGCTAAGAAAGAGCTGCAGCCTTATTTGACCAAGAAAGATGAAAAACAGATTGACACCACATATGACACCACATATACTATAGATAGGAGGCATTAAAGATGTCGAAATGGGATAAACTATTGACAAGAATTTGCTCATTATCGAAAGACCTTCGTTTTGATGAACTAAGAAAAGTATTAGAAAGTTATGGATATGAGATAAATGCTCCGAGAAGTGGGAGCAGCCATTATACATTCCGTAAAGCGGGATGCCAGCCGATAACAATACCGAAACACGAACCAATCAAGAAAATTTATGTTGAAATGGTAAAGCAGATTGTAGAAAGTGAGGCGAAAAACGATGAAGACACTGAATGATTATTTGGCAATGTCCTATCGCATGGAAATTGTGGAAGATAAGGATGAAGGTGGATTTGTGGTTTCTTATCCGGAACTGCCGGGATGCATCACCTGTGGAGAGACGATAGAAAGGGCAGTTGAAAATGCAGCGGATGCAAAAAAAGCATGGTTAGAAGCTGCACTGGAAGAAGGGATTGAGATTCACGAACCGGGAAGCCTGGAAGAGTATTCGGGACAGTTTAAAATAAGGATGCCACGCAGCTTACACCGGGATCTGGCGGAACACTCAAAAAAAGAAGGCATCAGTATGAATCAATACTGTATATATCTTCTTTCAAAGAATGATGCGCTGTTAGTAAAATAAATATACAAGAATATAGATGAAAAGAGCCGTCCGGATGGGCGGCTCGAAGTATTCTTTCTTTGATTAAAAATGATATTGTTCTAGCAGATAGATAGGAAGTGTTTGTACGTTTCCAACGGTTCCGCCTTTGGTATCACCTTTCAGATATAGTAGTTTATTGGCCTTCCCCTGTTCCAATGCCTTCAAGGCAGTAGATGCAGTTCCCTTACCGGCTTTAACTTCAATCAGATAGCGGATGTGAGTTTTCAATGTCTGAGCTACAAAATCAATTTCACCACCTTTATAAGTAGCAAAAGCCGGTGTCTCAAAGATAATTTCTTCCGGGAATTCCTGGCGTTTGGACAAGTTAATGTAAACATAGTTTTCGTTCAATGAGCCATCCATAGTTGATACAGTAGCACCAGTTCTGGAGAGATAATAATATGCAACTCCAAGATCCATGAAGAAGCAGCGGCTTCCCGGTTTGAAATTCAAGATGTCCAGTTCTGTGATTTTGCCACAGAAACCGATGATTCCAGAATGGTAAAGCCAGTTGATAGCACGATAGCAGGTTGCTTTAGAAAGATTACTGGAGTAATTCTTTGTAACGAGCTTTTGCAGTTCTTCACTTATACTGTCCTCATCTAATCCTTTCTTTTCACGAAGCAGAATACGGCAGATGCTTAAAAAGATGTTGGTAAAAACACTAATATCTGTGATGTCATCAAAGTACCGCATAGATTCGTTTAAGAAAATGCGGATGATTCTAACAAGCTCTTTTTGAGCTGCTTCCACGTCTTTTGTGTTAAGGTATGTTTCCACAACCTTTGGATAGCCGCCAATCTGTCTATAGATGTCGTAAACATTCTTTAATTCGTCATATAGTTCCGGTACGGTGTCATCTGCATGATCCAGTGGAAGTGATAGATACTTCTGAAAAAGCTGGTCATCCAATGCTTCCAAAAACTCTTTAAAGGAAAGGGTATAAATACGGATACTGGTAATATCTCCACTGGAGAATTTGAATTCCGGTTCCAGTACACGTCCCAGATAACTTCCAGTTACAATGAAATGCGCTTGAAAATAGCGGGTAAATTCTCGGATACGGTTGAATATCTCTGAGGATTCCTGAATTTCATCAATAATGATGACTGTATCGTTGGTATCTTCAAAATCCGGATCGAAGAGTTTAAAAGCATCGTGAAGCGGCTGCTCCGGTCGTTTTGTACCGGGAGTCCAGTCTGTGGCTTTTTTGTAACATTCCATAAATTGTTTGCCGGACAAATCAAACAGGTTAATGTAGATCTTGTGCCTGAAGTTCTCATCCGCAAATTTATTGATAATATATGTTTTTCCGACCTGTCTGGCACCATTCACTTCCAAGGTGCTGTGGACGGTATCGTTTTTCCAATCCAGAAGCTGATCGTAAACTTTTCTTTTCAGATACATGGGAAATGCTCCTTTCTTTCAACTGTTCCTATTATATCAAAATATGAATGGATAATATAGAGGGTAATTTCTGATAAATGATGAATTGTCTAGTCTGAGCAGTTCTTCACGGGTATTCCGGTTTCTGTCATTACTTTTTCGTACTGAAGAAGCTGTTCCCAGGTCAGCCATTCCGGTTTCTGATCTGTGGGAAAACCATTCCATAATTCTTTCATACGGGCAATATGGTTTTGAACGCTATGATTGCATAGGATAGACGGACTGCGATTTCCGTAGCCCAGATAGTATTCACAGTCAGACTGTAATTTACTTAACATCCGGTACTCGAATTCATAGGAACTTCTTTGATACGGAGCCGGATGAAATGTGTACTCCTGCTGTATGGGATGGGAAGGTTCTCCATCAATATGGTTAAAAGATAAAGAATAAAGATTCGGTTCAGGCTCTTTGCCAAGGTCAATATCCTTCCACAACTTTCCGAATTGGTCCTTATATACCGGACAGGAAAAATCATCCATGCCAGTATACTCAAGCACTAATTTTGTTTTTGCATTTTCATTCATTCTATTAGACCATCCTTTCCTTTATTGCAGACATTGAGGTATATTATTGGGCGCTGTTTCTGCATTCCACTGCAGCTTCGCACGTACATCCATCAGGATGATTCCTAACTGGTTTTCTCCGCAGTTATTGACTTTGCCCCAGAAATAGTCACCCCAGTTGTTTCCTTCAATAAGTGTGGACTCTCCGGTTGCAAGAAGTTTATCCCGGAGTTCCGGGTTCTGCATGAATTTGCACATGCAGATTTCATACATGAGCCGGACTTTCACTTTTTCCCAGTCCGGGCGTAATGTAAGATCTCTGCCGAGTTTCTTTGCATCAGAAGGATTATGCATCCGAAAAATACAGAATTTGCGTTGCTCTCTCGCAGAGAGTGTTTTCTGCGCTTGAAAAGCAGCTTCATTATTTGCATAGGTTTGTCCCATGTAAGAGACCGGTGCCGGATAGAAATTGCTTAGAAAAGCATAATCTCCCCGAAATTCATTGATCTGTGTAGGTATGCGCTTGCTTGTATTTGTTTGATTCATTATAAATTCCTCCTTTGTAAAAGAGGTGCGGCCTTTCAGCCACACCTCAAAATAATTCTCATCTATTGCAGAGATGGTTATGCAATCATCTCCAAAAATTCAGCTTCTGTAAGAATTGGAATACCAAGGCTCTGGGCTTTTGCCAGTTTGCTGCCGGCTTTTTCCCCGCAGATTAGGTAATCGGTTTTCTTTGTTACAGAGCTGCCAGGTTTGGCACCAAGCTCCAGAATCTTATCGTTGATACCGTCTCTGGTAAAATGCTCCAGTTTCCCTGTTGCTACGATGGTACATCCTGTAAATTTGTTTTCTTTTGTCATAATGGTCTCTTCCTTTCTTTGTTCAAATGTGAATTCGTTCTGTAAGTTTTTCCATAAATCAAGATTTGCTTCATCTGCAAACCAGGAATGGATGTTGTGATTTAAGATTTCGCCAAAATCCTCTAACTGAGTGAAGTCGTAATCTCCGACAGCCGCCTGTTCAAATGCAGTTAAATTTCCGGAAAATACGGTGTCCAGAATCCGGCTTTTGGTTCTGCCGATCATAGGAATATCCATGGAAACCAGATAGCGGACAAAGCTGGTCCTCCGGCTGGCGTTGATGGATTCCCACAAGCGGTCGAAAGATTTCTCACCATATCCGTCCAGTGCCACAATATCTTCCCGGTGTTCCTCCAGATGATAGATGTCCTGAAAAGAGTGCAGATAGCCCAGATTCAGGAATTTTTCTAAAGTGGCTTCTGACAGTCCTTCGATGTTCATTGCCTTCTTGCTGGCAAAATGGACAAACCTTCTTGTGATCTGGCTGTCGCACTGCGGATTATCACAATGCAGAGTTTCTACGGTGCGACCGTCGCTGGTCTTACGGCTGTAGGTTCTGGTTTTGGAACCACAGCAAGGGCAGACCGGAGGCGTGATGTCGGTATACCTTCCACGATCCAGATTATCCTCTATATGTGGGATGATCATGTTTCGTTTGGAAACAAGAATCCGGCATCCGGGTACAAGCTCCAGATTTTTGATAAAGGTCAGATTATGAAGGGAAGCTCTGGAAACATCACAGCCGTCAATCTCCACGGTATCGAAGATGCCGACCGGAGCAATCTCTCCGAATCTGGTCGGTGTCCATTCAATTTCACGCAAGAAAGTTTCGTAGGTATCATCCTCAAACTTATAGGCGAGGCCGTCCTTATAGTGGTGTCCGGTTTTTCCGCAGCTTTTGGAGTAGCTGAGACTGTCAAAAATCATGACAATGCCATCGATAGGAAGATGTAAATTTGCTGCTGTGGATACCAATTCCTGAATGAATTTCTCCGCATATTCTTTTGAAAGTCCGGTTCCTGAAATTGAGAAAAACGGGCAGTAACCAAAGCCCAGGTGTGTTAAACCTTCTAATTTGCAGGCTCTGCTGTCCGGGAAGGGAACATCCTCCATTCCTTCTAATACATTGAACGGAAGAAAGCGAACACAACGTCCGATACAGTTCTTCGGATCAAGACTTCGTACTGATCCGGAAGCAAAATTACGTCCGTTTTTATAAGGTTTTCCATTTCCATCACGCAGAGTATCTTTCAGACGTTCAAAATCATTGGTTGGTATAAAAGACTCACCGGTAATGACCAGACGTTCTTTGTGTGGAATGGTAAGCGGTACATTTAAAAATGCCGGGATATTGTGTGTAATATCTTCCCCCACTTCACCATCTCCACGGGTAGAAGCCTGAATCAGTCTGCCATCTTCGTAAATGAGTTTGGTAGTCAAACCGTCCAGTTTCAGCATAAAGAGAACTTCCTGTCCTTTCATGAAATCTAAAAGCTCTGAAATCAGTTTTGTTTTCTCAAGCGAGAGCAGTGGAATCGGATGGGTGACTTTGGCAAGTTCACTGACCGGATAATATCCAACCGTCTGTGTCGGAGAATTTGACAGGATGAAACCAGTCTGTTCCTCCAGTTCCTTCAGTTCGTCAAAGAGTCGGTCATACTCGGCATCAGATACCAGAGGGGCATCCTGATTGTAGTAGGCATGACGGTATTCATTGAGTTGTTTTACAAGATTCTTAATTCTTTTGACTGACATAGAGTCTCCTTTCTTTTGTGGCGTGCCAGTTCCGGAATCATTTGTTTCCGTAATCCTCCTTTCCCTGCGTTCAGGCATAAAAAAAGAGAATGACGCTTATGTTCATTCTCAAAATAGATGCAGTTTCCTGCAAAATAAAAAAAGCCAGAAGTCCCTGCTGCTTGTTGGGCATAGGAAAACTCCTGACTACGTTTCAAACCTAAACTGCGTGTGATAAATCCTTTCCGGATTGACACAAATAATTGATATAAGAACAGTATAACACTAGATGTAGTATATGTCAAATGAAATAGATTCCTCAATGAAGCTTTTGCCTTATGTTGATGACAAATTTGTCGGCTACAGGAATAAAAGCGTTCAGGATTTCAGATTTGCCCTAAGCGAAGGAATTCGTAGCCAGGTATTTTTTGCCACTTTCGTGGAGAAAGTCGAAAACCAGATAAAATCAATCTCTGTCATAAATGCCTCTAAACTGTTTTTACATCGTAGTGGTTATGCAAGTTCTAAATTTAAAAATAATTTTCACGAATAACTAACTTTTCTATATGCTGAATTGTCATAAAATATAGATTATTAAATTTGAAAGCAGATTGAAGGTGATAAACATGAGAAGTTATAAACGGTATACCAGGCGAAAGAGACTTTTGAAGCAAATCGCTGTGGTTGCTTTATCTCCTAATCGGGTATTCACGAAAGAACAGATCTATCAGCATATCTATGAGGAAGCGGAGTCAGAAGTGAATAACCGAATTTACGGTCTGATTAAGAACTTGAGAAAGAAAATAGAAGAAAATCCGGAAACACCGCACTACATAGAAACGATACGTGGTGTTGGTTATCGCTTTCGGGCATAAAAGGAGCCGTCCGGCAATGGGCGGCTCGAAGTGTTTCTCTTGTTGTTTATTTATTGTTTTTTTCGTTGTATACTGATAAAACGAGGTGATAAAAGTGGCATATAGAATTTTGATCGTGGATGATGACATCGAATTATTAAAGATGTTAAAGAACTATTTTGAAATCAAACGATATGATGTAATGATGGCAGAAGATGGCACAGATGCTTTGGAAAAAATCCATAAGAAACCGGATATTATCTTGCTGGACATCAATATGCCTAAAATAGACGGATTAGAAGTATGCAGACGTATCCGGGGCAAAGTAACTTGTCCCATTATCTTCCTGACGGCAAAAGTGGAGGAGCAGGACAGGGTAAACGGGCTTTTATCCGGTGGGGATGACTATATACTGAAGCCGTTTAGTCTGAAAGAACTGGATGCTCGTATTATTGCACATTTGAAGCGTGAGGAGCGTCATAAAGGGAAGTCTGAATACAGATTCCACGGAGACCTCAGTATTGATTATGGAGCAAAGAGGGTTCAGATCGGTGAAAATGATTTGGAGCTTACGAAGCTGGAATATGCAATCATTGAGTTTTTGTCCATGAATCCAGGACAGGTTTTTGACAGGGAGCGGATATACGAAAAGGTGTGTGGTTATGATGCGGAAGGTGACAGCCGTGTTGTTACGGAACTGATCCGGAGAGTGAGAAAGAAACTGGCGGAATATACGCAGACAGAATACATTGAGACAGTATGGGGGATGGGGTATCGATGGAAAAGATAAGAAATTTATCCTTGAAAAAGACAATGGTTTTATATACGATACTCAGCTTGATTGTCACTTTTTTTCTTTCTGTGTCAATTATTGAGATTGCCGGGCAGATACAGGAGGAGGTCTGGTGGAAGTACGTGGATCAGGACGAGTATTATCAGGCAATGAATGACCGCAATGAAAATTTTGAGGTAGTGGTACCGAGACCGAATCAGAGTAAAATGAGCAGAATGGACTGGCATATTTCAGAAACCTGTGATTTCCTTCAGACGTACGGAGTATTGCTTTTTTCTTTTGCCGGATGTGGAATTGCGGTCAGCCTGTTTTACAAAAATAAATTAAAGAGACCGATTCAGGAACTGAAGATGGCATCACAGATGATTGCGGAGGAAGATCTGGATTTTCATATGGCTTATGAGAACGAGGACGAGATGGGGATGCTGTGCAGGGAATTTGAAAGGATGCGTGGGCAGTTGGAAGAAAATAACCGTAGACTTTGGCAGATGATCGAAGATGAGCGGGTACTGCGTGCAGCGATTGCCCATGATATCCGCTCGCCGCTTGCAATCATGCGGGGATATCAGGAAATGCTTTTGGAATTTGTTCCGGAAGATATGCTTGATCAAGAGAAAATGATGGAGATGTTAAGGGGCGGTATGCTTCAGATTGAACGGATGAACCATTTTATTGATAGTATGAGGAAGATGACGAAATTGGAAGAACGGGAATTAAACTGTTCCGTGGTAGATATCCGGCAGTTGATAAACCAGATAGAAGCTCTGGCAGAAGTCGTGGTGGAAAAATCAGAAAAGAATTTTACAGTGACGACAGTGAGAGAATCTGAAATACTGACTGCGGATGAGGAAATCATCATGGAAGTAGCGGATAATCTGTTGGCTAACGCATTCCGCTATGCCAATCAGGAAGTTAGGCTGAAGCTGACAGTGACACCCCAATATCTGAAAATGAGTATCAGGGATGACGGAATTGGATTTCAGGAAAATATCGACAGGGTGACACAGGCGTTTTATCATGAGAATCCACAGGATGACTTAAAGCATTTTGGAATGGGTATGTATATCAGCCGTATCTACTGCGAACGGCATGGTGGGAAACTGCTGATAAAAAATGTAGCAGATGGCGGTGCGGAAGTTGAGGCAGTGTTTAAAAATTATGTATTAGAAGAACAACAGCAGAAATAAATGGCTGTTGTTTTTTTGTTGTGATTTGTAGGCTATGCTGTTTGTAGAAAAAAGAAAGGCGGGATGACTTATGAAAGCAATCATAAAAAGGAATCTGAAAAATTATCTTAAAAATCCGATATTCTGGATCGGTTTGATTGTTGTTTTAATCAGTATGTACCAGACACTTGCACCCTATCTGTCCATTCATTACGTGAAGTCGGATGAAACCTTCAGGAAGGTAAAAATGGCCTCCGATGGGGATGTTATGGAGGGATGTATTCCGGCAACACCGGATAAGGAGAGAGAACTGTGGGAGAAAGAGATTGTAAAGATACTTCAGGACACAGAGAATGGGTTTGGCATGTCGGAAGTAGAGGCGGAGGCAGTGATATCTGAGATGAAACAGATGAAGATTACGGAGGCGTGTCAGTATCTGAAAACGGAATACCACTTTAATGGTGCCAATTATGTGTATGAGGACGTTTCATGGTATCAGGGAAGCCCGGAGGAAGTCAACCGGTATATCAGAGAAAATCTTGAGAAACATCCATTCTCCTATTATTTCGGAAGAAAATTTACAGATTTTGCAAGCCTGCATATGGCATTCTTTGCAACGGTTCTGCTGGCGTTTTTATTTTTCCAGGATATGAGGAAAAATACTTATGAATTGCTGCACACCAAACCGATGACGGCTTTTCAATATATTGCCGGGAAAATAAGCAGTGGATTTCTCATTATGACGGCGGCACTGGTCATTATGAATATCGTATTTATCATTTTGTGTTACGCCACGGCAGTAAAATCAGGATTTGCTATGAACATACTGGATTTTGTTCAGAATTCGATCCTGTATGTCCTGCCGAACATCCTGATGATCTGCTGTGTGTATGCGGTTACAGCGCTGCTGTTTAAGAATCCGCTTCCAGCGGTTCCGGCGCTGGTTCTTTATATCATTTATTCTAATATGCTGACATGGGATAGCAAAGGACAGTGTCATGCAAGACCATTCTCTATTATGGTTCGATTTCCGGGGAATTTTTTTGAAACGGAATTGCCACATCAGGTATATCTCAATCAACTGCTTCTTGTGGCAGCATCCATACTGCTCATGTTTATAGCGGTGTGGATGTGGAAAAGGAGGAGAGTATATTGAAGAAAGAAGTAAAAATATGTATGCCATATTATAAAATTGCATATTCAATCGCTTTTGTTGTGATATTGAGTGCAATCCAGCCTGTTGTATATGCGAATGAAATCGGGCAGGCAGTAGAAAGAGCTGTTTCGCTTCTGGCAGTCGTTTTCTGTGCAGATACTTATCTGGTGGAAGTGCAGAGCAAACGCTCGGAAGTATTCTGCCTTTATAATCTAAAAAAGCAGGCAGGGGTAGTTTATAAAAGACTATTTGTGCAGGTAGCTTATCTGATTGGAATCAGTTTGTTGGCATATGGACTCTTTTATTGGCAGAAACCGGTGAATCTGACAGAAGAATTAGATGGCGGTGCCTTGTTTGGAATTTATTGTATTGCGATTCCCGGAACTGTTTTGTTTTGGAGTGTGCTTTCCGTAACTGTCAGCAATCTGGTTCGAAACAGATGGATTGGTATGGGTGTCGTGCTGCTTTTCTGGTTTTTCTCTATTTCCGGAAAGGCAACTCAGTTTTTGAAAAACTGGGGACCATTTTCCTACGGAACTTGTGATTTCGGTAAGCTGACAGAGTGGAGATGGCTTGGCGGGAAGGTGCTGTGCGTGGTATTTGCGGGGATGATGCTTGCATTTGTTCCTAAGATATTAAAGAAGAGAGGGTAAGATTATGAGTATAAGAATAGACGATTTAACAGTAACATTTAAAAATGGAGTGACAGCGGTAGATCATGTGGATCTGGAAATCCCACATGGGATATTTGGTCTGTTAGGTGAAAATGGTGCAGGAAAAACAACGTTGATGCGGGTGCTTACAACGGTGCTTGCACCCACAAGTGGAAAAGTTCTGTTAGATGGTACGCTATATTGCGAAGCAAATTACGAAAAGATACAGAAAAAGATTGGGTATCTGCCACAGGAAATTGATCTGTATCCGTCTTTGACTGTTCGAGAATGTCTGGAGTATATGGGAGATCTGGCTGGAATTGAGAAAAGAGAAAGCAAGAAAAGGATTGATTACTATCTGGAGAAGACCAGTCTTGCAGACCATCAGAAAAAGAAAATGCGGCAGCTTTCAGGTGGAATGAAGCGAAGAGTTGGATTAGTGCAGGCATTACTCCATGAGCCGGATTTTTTAATTGTGGATGAACCAACAACAGGGCTCGATCCGGAGGAACGCATCCGTATCCGTAATTTACTGGTAGATTTTGCAGAAGAACGCACCGTATTATTTTCAACGCATGTGGTGGAGGATCTGATGGCAACCTGTAATCAGCTTGCGGTTATGAAAAAAGGTAGATTCCTTTATACAGGAACAATGAGGGAATTATTGAATAAGGCAAGAGGGCATGTATGGGAATGCTGTACAGAGGACGAAAGCCTTGCAAGAGAATTAGAAAGAAAATATCATATTTCCAGTAAGCAGTATACGGAGGAAGGAATTAGATTAAGACTGTTAGGGGAGAATATGCCGTCAGAAAGTGGATGTATAGCTTGTGACGTAACTTTGGAAGATGCATATATCTATGTAACCAATCGATAAACATTGTTAATGAGGAGTGAAAGCTAAATGCTAAGAAAAGCAGGTGATGTTATGGGAAAGTGATGATTCTTACCATTTCTGATTCCGAAGAGGGAATCCTGAATAAAATTAAATCAGTTCTAGCCTGCGAAAGTACGTTAGAAGTTATGGAGATTACAAATTCTGAAAAGTTGACATTCCAAGGTTTGGAAATAGACCAGCTTCAGCGGAGCGTAATCAAAGATGGTAAGGTTGTGGAACTTACCAGACATGAATATGACCTGCTTTTTTATCTGGCCTTATCCCCCAATCGGGTATTTACAAAAGAACAGATTTACCAGCATATTTATGAGGATGTGGAGTCAGAAGTGGATAACCGTGTCTATGGGTTAGTCAAGAATCTGAGAAAGAAAATAGAAGAAAATCCGGAAGAACCGCACTACATAGAAACGATACGTGGTGTAGGCTACCGTTTTCGGGCATAAAAAGAGCCGTCCGATTGGGCGGCTCGAAGTATTTAAACAGCAGTTTTCTTCACTGCCTGTTTATAGTTACCGGTAGCATCGTAATCTCCAGAGAGGAGCAGATTCTGGCGAAATTGCTCCAGTTTGATCTTGAAGCGTTTCCCATCCTCAACAGTCGTAAGCATGGTAAGAGCTTCTAGCATTCCCTGAATATATCCGGTTAGCAGGTAATATCTGCAGGGTTCTTCCGATGGTGAGATATTGGACAGGGTTTCTTCCAGATGTTCCTGACGTTCCCTGAGCCATGCATCCCAGACATCCAGTTCCAAATCAGTCATGGTGTTCCTCCTTTAAATCTGATGATAATCGTCTTTGGTGTGGAGGGGAGAAGTTTCATGCACAAGCATTTTTCTGCTCCAGATCCAAATATGGATTTGTAAATTCAAAAATAATAAGTTCATCCGCATCGAACATGAGCTCCAACTCTTTTAGTGTAGCTGCTGGATATCCGCAATCTCTGAATCGTTCTAATACGTCTGTTTCCGTTTCAAATGGTTCACCGTCTTCCAGCTTTTCTCCGATTATTAAGCCACATGGAGTCAATAGGCTTTCTTCATATAAGCGGACACAATATCGGTCAGGGAAAAATAGGTGTGCTTCATCCGTGTTATAATAAATTCGTTCTCCAGGTTCTATGCTTTGCATCACAAAGGGAACATGATATGCAGCGGCTATCGCCTGATATGCTTCATAAAGTGGAGTCCATGCTGTCTCTAAAGAAAGTAGAATATACGTATCATTCCATTCCATGTAGCTGACATTTCCACGAAGAGATATTCCGGTGGAATCTATTTTCTTGTGGGAAAATAAATTGCCAATCCAGCATAAATCAGGATTCTGGTTCAGAATGATGTAGGTTTCCAGGTCCTCCCACAAGTCATATAGTCCTTCCGGATTTCCTTCTGTATAAAAGATCACATCATCACAGCAGATATTTGCCATTACACATCCACCTCCGTTCCAAAAGTTTCACCCATATTCTGGTTGGAAACCGTAAGGTTTACAGGGGATAAGGTGCCAGAGGCAAGCCATTGTTCGATTGCATCAATTACCTGCTCCAGCGTGTCGTTATAAGCCACATTGCAGTCTTCCAGTCGGAGAAACTGCAGGTATGCTTCATGAAGAAGGCTTGGATCATCACGCAGCGTTTCATATGGAAGGTTGCAGAGTCCGATTCTTTCCTCCAGACGTTCCATGGAGCGGCGGATGAAGTCGCAGGAAATAAATTGTTCCCGGTAGATGTTATAAGCAGCTTCAAGCTGGTCATAGGTCAAAATAAATGAGACTTTCTCGCAAGGATTAGATGGTTGTTCTTTCATGGTAAATTCCTCCATTCATACTATGATTGGCTGGTGGTACGGATTCTCTTTGTTCGGGAGTAAGATGTACCAGTAGTTTCCAGCGCAGGTCGATTTCTCGGTGAATCCAGGTATCATTTTCATAAACTTCATGTGTCAAAAAATTGTAAATTGTCGGTTCTTTTTCTATATCATCCAGATCTGCGACCAGACAAGTTGCCTGATTCACATAGGGCCAGAGTGCCTGTTCGACCATATGGCGTAGTTCCAGTATCAGAGGATATATCTGTCCTACATCATAGGTTTTGGACATGCAGGAGCTGATTTTCTTCAGCATCCCGGAAGTTTGTATCATCTGGTTGATGACGGTACATTGTTCCTCCACATCTGCATCCGGATTCAGGACCAGCCGGTGGAGCAGCACAGATTTTGCATAGGCAGAAGCGGTCAGGTTGATGTTTCTGACCAGTTCTTCATACGGCTGCTTATACTGTGTCTTCAGCACTTCCAGAGGCACATGTTCCCGGTTCTTCTTTAAGGTGGAGAGGAGCCCCGAAAGGCAGCTCTCCAGTTCTTCCATTCTTGTCAAGCACACATCGCCTCCAGCTCCATCGGAACACGGGTGTAGCTGAGACGGTAAATACTGTTGCAGGTCTCAAATACCACACCGTTTTCGGATACTTCCAGAATACTCTGCACCGGACTGGTAGCAAAGGTCTGGTTATAACTATAGATCCACGCCCGTTCTCCCAGATGGAGGGGCAGGGACAGGATTCCGGTGAGGACATATTCTTTCTTTTGGGTGGTGTGTAAGGTTATATTTGTATTCTTCATTGATTTCACGCTCCTTTCCTTACTTAATTTTGTTTGCAATTACGGCAGCGACCAGTTTAGCGCATCCCAATTCCATCTCGGATAAATGCTGTCCGGTTCTGGAACAGAGAAGAAGTGCCAGCGGCTCTCTGTCTTCCCTTAAAATCGGGAAAAAAGCACAAACCGGTTGACGGGTGTTGGATACCGGGTAGACAGGGCAGTTCTCAGCAGAGATCAGTTCCTGGCCGTCCGCAACCAATTCGGCGAGTTCTTCTGTAACGGGAGTGCCTTCCGGAAGATAGATGCCCGCAGATACGAGTATGTGAGCCTCACTGCAAATTGCGATACCACAGTGGATGACACTGTAGAGGACGGAAAGATAGGAAGCCATTTCCTCTTTTCCGTTTAAGTGGGTAGGGCATTTGCGTAAAAGCAGCTCCATTCCCACATTTTCCAGTTCCAGTGCATCTCCGTCTGAGAGCTTCATTTGTTTCCGGATTTCTGCAGGGATGACGATACGCCCCTGAGAGTCCATGGTCCGGATGAGTGCAATATTCATAACTAAAGTCTCCTTTCTTAAAAAGAGGAGAAGCAGTAAAGTACCGCTTCTCTTCTGAAAATTTAGGCAGCGTAAGGCGGAGCCTGTGCTGTCTGTTGCATTTGACTGTTCTGCTGGTCTGCCAGCATCCGTTTTCCGTTATTGATCAGTGATGCAGCAATCACCGTTTCCCAGTTGGAAATATAGGAATCCGTCCGCTTCAGAAGCGTGAACAGATCCATGTCGGTAAGCTGGATGGCTGTCGTCTTTTCGGACTGGAAGCTGCGTGGCTGCATGTAGGAACCACCGTTCTTATTCTGTGCTTTGATGCCTTTCCCATTTACAATCTGGATTTTCCATGGGCTTTTCATAGGCTGCCCTTTGGAATCATAGGGATGTCTGGAGATATAAAACATCTGGGCTGTGGAATAACCGTTCTGATCGGGATTGCCGTAGATCTTGCTCTGGCTCCATTCAAATTCCTGAAAACCGGAAGTGATCCGGGTTAAGAGGAACTGGATCTGTTCCGGTGCCAGGTTGAAACGGGTGATGATATTCCGGTCTCCGGTACCGTTGGAATAATCCTGAATGGTGATGCAGATTAAAGAATGTACTTTATGCCCGTTTTCCTGATATTCCCCTTTGGCATGTAGCTGTGCATAGTTGCCGAGTGGTGCGTAGCGGAGCCGGTCATAAAAGGCAATGAGTGCCCGGTCATTCTGGATCTTGCAGATCTGGTCGGTAATCCGGTTTTGATAAGTTTCATTCATGAGTATTCACCTTCCTTTATTTGAGATGCTGTTTGACAAGCTGTGCCATATTCTTTGGAAGCTCTTCCAGTTTCGTGATATCCAGGAATCCGTCCTTGTAAATCCTGCGGATATTTTCCTTATCGTCACCAATGGCAGCCGCAAACAGGATGACATCCCGTTTTTCGTATTCTTTCTTGATGCCCCGCAGATCTGCCTCTGCTTCCGTTCCGCTGTAGCCGTAATCGGCTGGCTGACCGTCAGAAATCAGGATCAGCAGCTTCTGAAGCTCCGGGCGTGTGCACAAATGCTCTGCTACGAAGCGGAGAGCTGCGCCGTCCCGGTTCCCGTTGCGGTCGCACATATCCATCAGCCGGTAACAGTCCTCATTGTCCACAGAATCAAATTCTGCATAGGAGTAAAGAGCAACGCCGCCTGCATCCGTGGAATGCCCGTAAATGGTGATAGGGATACCGAGGCTTTTACAGAAATCATAAAGGACAATGGCAGTCTTTCTTGCATGTGTCATCCGGTCACCCCAACCCATCGAACCACTCTCGTCAATCAGGAGGGCAACAGCCAGACGTTTTTCCTCTCCTGGAAGTCTGGTTCTGGTAAAGATGGTTCCGTCTGTCTTATAGAGAGCATGGGAGTCCAGACGTTTTCCAAACAGGAGATTCTTCTGCTTTCCGCCTTGCTGTTCTTCTTTCAAAAGCGGCAGGATGGTGCTTTGCAGCTTTTTGGAAGCCCGCAGGAGCGGGGGAGCAACTGTCTGGTATTCATTCTTCAGGTAATCGGAAACACTGGTCAGGCGATGGATGGTAACATGGATGCCTGCATGGGCATTGCCGTAATGAATATCATTGGCTGTTTTCTGCAGTTCCTCGGTCAGTTCCGTCTGACAGTCTTCCTGCACCTTTTCTGCAGCCACATCGTTCAAGATCCGGAACAGATCCTCTGCAGCATGCTCATAGCCGCTGCCCTGATACTGACTGACATAAGTGACGCCGGGGTTGTTTTCATCCAGAATGGTATTGGTCTTTGTAAGAGCGATGCGCCCGCCTTCTTCCGAAAGCACCTGTTTGGCTTCCTCTATAGCATCCTCTTTGGTACGTGGACCGGAAGGAGCATTGCCCTCATCATTCCCGCTTCCTTTTGGGGAAGCTGGTTTGATATTCTTTGGAATGGCACCGCTTTTTCCGGTCGGAAGAGGAGCGCCGCTGCTGACTTCATCCCCTAGAAGATCTTCCAGAGCATCGGCAGCGGAATCCTCGCCATGCATTTCCAATTCCTCCCGTGTTTTTTCGATGAGCGGCTGGATATAGTTCCAGGTCAGGGCTAAGAGCGCATTGGAAACCAGCATCCGGTCAGTGCCTTTTTCCGATTCCATTGCCGTATCCAGAAGATCGGTACAATCGGAAATGGTATCCAGATAATCCCCCTGATAGCCGGTGGGATTGTTGATGTTTCCGGTCCGGCAATAGGAAAGGATCAGGTTGGCAATGATGGAAAATGGCTGGTATTCTTTGTCAATTTGTTCCTGTATGGAAGGAATCTGTTCGGACATACGCAGGTTATTGAGTTCAATCCCCTGTCGGAAGGTGCCGTGGAATTCCTCACACATACGGTCTTCAATATGGATGTCTTCCAGAATGTTTTGAAAAGTTGCGGCGCATCGTGCCAGTGTCAGGCATCCGGCTTTGTCCTTTTCTTCTAACACTTCTTTGATCTCCTCCAGTGCTGTCTGATAAGCTGGAAGGGATAGCTCCGGCTCCTTCGGATAGAAGGAACCGTTTTCCAGACTCCTCAGATGAACAGCGTGGGCTGTGAAATCAGAATAGAGTAAGTGCCCCACTTCATGCCCGGTGAGCCCTGTCAGGCTCTGGGAACGTAAGAAACGGGTGGGGAAAGACTGGGTGATCGGGTTCGCTGCGTTGAGATGTACCTTATAATTGTCGGTATATGCAACGCCTGCCTGTTCGGAAATGTCCCAGTCCAGCAGTACCTGCAGTCCATACCGGTAACGTCCGGTAACGGCTCTGGCAAGGGAGGTCTGGTACTTCTGATAGGCAGCGGAGAGGAATAACTCCTCATCCGCAATGGAATCCTCTTTTGCCCGGATTAGTTTCTTTAAATTTCTTTGGCTGTGATTCACGTGATATTCTTCCTTTCTTTTCTTAGATTTTTTGTCAGCAGTTCCTCCATCGTGCAGCCGTAATACACAGCAAGGCGAAGGACGGCATAAGCCATCGGGGAGGAGTTTGCATTTTCATAATTCATAATGGTTTTCGGGGGAAGATTTAAGATTCTGGCAACTGCCTTTTGTGATAACTTCGGTGTTTTGGCTTGCCGGAGATAAGACAGATTATCTGCCAGATGCTTTCGGATCTGGGCTTCTGTGAGTGCTGCTTTTCTCATAGGCGTGTCCTACGCAGCAAGCACAGTATCCAGACAGCTTTCTTCCACTTCCGTACGGTTCTCAGCATCGGCAGAGGCAGAGGCAAGCACCGTGTAACGGGCCGCTTCCCGGATATCCCCGCAGACCATGTAGGACTGCACCCAGGAAATCAGCTCCCTCATGCCACAGCAGCCATCTGTAATGAGATTTTCCCGGCAGTAGACAGCCATGGATTTGACAATGCGTGTCATCAGACGTACCGTTTTTGCATCCTTGCATCCGGTAACAGCCATGGCACGTTCTACCTGTGTATCCTCATCCGGTTCATCCAGATCAATCACAAGGTTCATTCGGGAAATGACAGACTGGTTCATCTGTTTACAGCCTGCATAGTCATTGTTTGTGGTGATTACGATGGTCGTATCCGGATGACGGTGGATGGTTTCTCCGTTTGGAAGATATACGCTGTTACAGCGGTCTAAAAGGGAGTTAAGTCCAACCAGTACACCGGGATTAGCAATGACCGTAGGCTCCTGTATCTCAAGAATATACCCATAGCGGATGGCTTCGACTAGAGGCGTATCCACATACTGGAAGTTCTGTCCGGAGGTGTGTTCCTTATAATAGCTGTGCATTTCATCAAAAATCGTATCGATCAGCTTCTGGTAGGTGTCCTCGGCAGAAATTTCTTCATCATAGTTTCCGGTCAGCTTCTGATAGGCACCGGAGGGATCTAACTGGATTTCCTGAAAAGACGGGTACTGCCGCTGAAGCCGGGTGCGTTTTCCGTCCACATCCGGAAGAATCTGACCTAAAAGGTCGAATACCTCTGTATTTGCGGAACAGGTAATGCAGCGGTAAGGAAGGTGAAGTGCGGAAGCAATGGCTTTGGCTCCTTCGGTCTTTCCGGTACCTGCCGGTCCCCGTAAAAGAAAATTCCGCATCGGCTGTGTGGTATCAGTTGTCAGTTTTGCGTGTTCGCAGATCCGTTTGATTTCCGGAGGGATGATGTACCACTCTGCCAATGTCGGAACAGATACCTCCTCTTCCGGAGACAGCCTTCGGGATGCGGTCAGGATAAATTTCCCAACAAAATCATCTCTGGAAATGGCTGCCTGTGCTTTCTTAAATCCACTTCCTGGACGTAACACCTGAAAGTCTCCATGGAGCACTTCGGTTGGTGCATAGACCCCCTTCTGGATATTTAACGGTTTGATCAGCGACAATACGCCGTTTGCCGGAAGGTCAATCTTAACACCACCGGTCGGGAGACCTGATGCATAGCGGGTTCTCCGGTAAATGTTGTCGCAGAGAACGGCTGCTGTTTCCGCAGCGGCGTCCAGATCGGGATAACCGTTGTCCCGGTGCGCTTTTAATTCCTGATACTTTTCATTACACTCTTCATCTGCCAGAAAAACCGGCATCAGTGCGAACAGCAGAGCCGCACCGGACTGTTTGGAGTCTTTAAATTCGTATTTTTCCGGTGTGCTTTCCACATCCGGCGGAGGAGTATAGCAGCCTCCGTAAAACTTTCCGTTTAGCTGGTTGTAGACAACCACCTGAAGATCACCGGTTTTGCTCGGATATTCCGCCACAACAAAATTGTTGGATTGGGTACCGACCGCCCCAAGCTTTTCCGGCGGGGTACTGCCAACCGGGTTTTCCAGCTCCAGATAAGCAAGGACTGCCCGCAGGGTAGCTGCATGAAGCGTGGATTTTTTCCGTGGCTGAGTACAGTATTTGGATGCAATGTCATCAAAGATTGCATGGTCCGTATAATCCTCAAATGGTTCCGGGAGTTTGCGTTTGAACCCCCAGGTTGCTACGATGTTATTTGCCATGATTCGTTCCTCCTTCTTATGAGATCCAGGACAGTTCCAGTGCCTGCTCGGTCTCTTCTGTGGTCAATTCATCTTCAGTAAAAATCTCCGTCAATTCGCCCCAGTAATCTTTGGGCGGGAAATGTTCCAGCTTTCCCCGGACTTCCGGTTCAGTGCCGTTCAGAATATAGACATCTCCCTGCTCGTTGATAAACAGCTTTTCATAGCCCCTTGCCTGTAAGTCACCGACCAATTCCATCAGTAGCGGTTTCCCAATCAGGGAATACCATGATTTGGGATTAACGGCTGGTCTGGAATCCGGATTTCCTTCTGACGGTTCCTTTTTATGTAAGGATTCAATGGTCATCATCTGAAGCGTCAGACTGCCACGGGCATCCATGAGAATTTCCGCAAAATTATAACTTCCGGTATTCCGTGTGCGAATCCGTAATGGTTCCCCATCCAGTATCTGGGAGAGCGGTGGTTCTTTCACAAAATCCCATGTGGCATCCGGGAAGGCTTCCTTGAGCTTTCCGGTAATCTGGAATTTGATCTGTCTCCAGAGAATGGTTTCCAGATCAGGTGTTCCTTCCAGATGACGAGTTCTTTCTGGGCGTTTTCGTAGCTTATGCTCCCTGTTTTTCAGGCGTTCCGTGAAAAGCGGGAGAAGATAACTGAACAGCGTGACTCCGATACCGATCAGGGCAATGCCTGCAATCAGAAGCCGGTTGGCATCCTGTGGTACGAAAAGTGCTGCAAGAAACAGTACAAGCACGACAAACTGTAAGAATTTTTTTCGATTTGATTTTTTCATGAGCTGATTCCTTTCTGATTCATGATTCTTAGACAAGCCCGGAAGCTGGATGGGAAATCGCCGCTTCCGGACATGAAAAAGAGGAACTGCATCATCACAAAGATGATAAATGCAATTCCTCAACATAGGGTTCCTTGAGAGTTAATAGGGCAACTGGGATGCCATCTGTTCCGGCACATTTTGAAAGCCGTCAGTTGGCTGACTGCCCGGCATACCTCCGTAATTTGGCATTCCGGTATAACTGCCCTGCGGCGGGTAGCTGCTCTGTGGCTGACCGGTTCCGTTTGGCGGAGCCTGATACTGTCCGCCATTTGCAGGAGGCGTGTAGGCACCGTTAGCAGGAGCCATTCCCTGCTGTGGATAGCCGCCAGGCATTGCCTGATTCTGGTAGCTGCCATTGGGATTTCCCTGCATTGGGTAGCTGCCATTGCCGGCTGCACCGGGCGTTGCCGCACCACCATTCGGCTGGCTGTTCTGGTTTGCACCCGGATGTCCGGTATTGCTGTCAGAATGGTTGGATGGTACAAAGTGCCAGTCCTTGACATTGATCCTCGGACCGGCATTTGCCTGCCCCGCATTCTTTCCTTTCTGATAAATGAACGGATGAAGCTCCAGATCACCATAGATCATCAGCCCGGTTCCTTTCTTTACGCCTGCTTTTGCTAAGCGTTCTGCAAGGAACTTGTTAAAATAGCACTGATAGTAAATGGTTTCTTCCTTTCCATCCTGGCCTCGCTGTGAAACTGCAATGTCCAGAGAAACATATTCCGTACCGGAATTTTTTCCTTGCTGCATCTCAGGATCTCTTGTGGCCCTCCCTAAAATTGTTAAAATTGCTGACATAAAAATTCTCCTTTCTGCCTCTTTGGGCGTTAAAATAGATTAAAATAAAAAAAGTGCCATTATAGCACCGTATAAAACGGCAGTATAATGACACGATTTTCCAAACTTAAACTGCATATGCTTCTGGATGAATGGTCCAGACTCCCATGACGGGACAGCACAAAAACTTAAATACAAGATTATATTAACACAAGATATAGCATATGTCAAAAGAATTAGAACTATATATAGCATATGTAGACGAGGTGGAAGGATAATATCAAAAGAATTTTGGACATAGTTATAAAAGTGCAATATAATATTGTTTAAATCGGAAAATGGAAGGATGAGAAAAATGGAGCAGAAAAACAGAATTCTGATTGTAGAAGACGATACGGATATCAATAATCTTTTATATACGGCATTACAGAAAGCAGGGTATGAGACGGTACAGGCTTTTTCCGGGACGGAAGCGAGGATGCTGTTCCAGATGGATAAGGCGGGCTTTTCTTTGATTCTATTGGATCTGATGCTTCCGGGAATTTCAGGAGAAGAGGTGCTTGCCCAGATTCGGAAACAGGGCAATACGCCGGTTATTGTCCTGACAGCCAAAGACGGATTGGATGAAAAAATCGGGCTTCTTACCAGTGGGGCAGATGATTACATTACAAAACCGTTTGAGATACAGGAGGTGCTTGCCCGGATTCAGGTTCAGCTCCGCCATATGCAGCAGGAGCCGGAACATAAAAGCGTGTCATATAAAAACCTGGAACTGGACCGTGAGCGCTTTGAAGTCCGGATTGCCGGAGTGCTGCTTCCCAAAATTACAAAGCAGGAATTTGCAATTCTGGAGCTTTTACTGGAGCATCCGAAACAGGTCTTCAGCAAAGAAGAGATTTTTGCATATGCGTGGGATGAACACTATATGGGAGAGACAAAGACACTGGATGTACATATCAGCAATATCCGGAAAAAGATAAAAGCAGTAACGCAGGAGGAATATATTGATACCGTATGGGGAATCGGCTACCGTCTGCATTCTTAATCTTTACTCTTTTTTTACTATTTATTTGCGTTTGATTAGGATTTATCCGATATGATAACAGCAGATAAGAAAAGGAGATGAAAGCATTGAGTGAATTGTTATTAAGTACAAATGGATTGACGAAGCAGTATGGTCATCATAAGGCAGTGGATAAAGTAAACCTTCACATAAAAAAGGGTGCTATCTATGGATTTATCGGACGGAACGGTGCGGGAAAGACGACTTGCCTGAAGATGATCAGTGGACTTGCAAGACCGACAGCCGGAGAGATTGAGATGTTCGGGTGTAAAGGAAAAGAACTGGAGAGGATTCGTTCTCGTGTGGGGTGTCTGATTGAAGCACCGGGGCTGTATGGCAACATGAATGCATATACAAACCTGAAAATAAAATGTGAATTGTTTGGTATTCGGAAAAAGGGATACATCGAAGATATCTTAGAGATGGTCGGACTGGAAGGTGTCGGAAAGAAAAAAACGAAACATTTTTCCCTTGGAATGAAGCAGCGTCTCGGAATCGGGCTGGCACTGGTCGGGGAGCCGGATCTCCTGGTCCTTGATGAACCGATCAATGGGCTTGATCCCCAGGGAATTGCAGAGGTGCGTGATACCATACAGAGACTGCGAGATGAACGGAATATGACGATTTTGATATCCAGTCATATTTTAGAGGAATTATCTAAGATTGCAACGGATTATGGAATTATCCATAATGGAAGTCTTCTGCAGGAGCTGACAAGCGAAGAACTGATGAAACGCTGCAGTGAACGGATTGAAATAGAGTTAATCCATCCGGAGCAGGCAGTCCCGATTCTGGACAGAATGGGATTTACCAACTATCAGGTTACAGATAAGAGCCATATCCATATATTTGAACGATTGAATGAAAGCGCCAATGTCAATATGGAACTGGCAAAAGCAGGAATTTTGGTCAATGGAATTTCCATTACCAGTGAAGAACTGGAAACCTATTTCTTGAATCTGACAGGAGGGAATCAAAATGCTTAATATGATAAAAATGGATCTGTACCGGATGGTCCGGACAAAAAGTATGTATGTGGTATGGATTGTGATGGCGGCAGCTATATTCTTCTCCACATCCATGTCGAAACTGGATATTGATACGATGAACAAGGAAGCGGAACAACAGCAGACAGAAAGCATTGCAGAAACAGTGAAACCAGAAACCATCAATATGGGAATGTCCGTATTCCTGCCGACACAGCCGGGAGAAAAAGTAACGGTCTTTGATCAGGTATATGCAAACCTGCAGGCGAAGTTTGTGGCGTTGTTTCTGGTGATTTTTACAGTGCTGTTTTCCAGTGCAGATATAGGAAGCGGTTATATTAAAAATATCGGCGGGCAGGTAAGGAGCCGGAGAAACCTGATCTTTTCCAAAGCTTCCGTGTTGTTTGTGTATACGACTGTTACCATGCTGCTTTATTTCATCATTCAGATTATTGCACAGCAGATGTACTTCGGATATCTGGAGTGGGGGAATGGAAGCGAGTTGCTGAGATACTTTGGTATTCAGATTTTGCTTCATTATGCACTGGTACTAATCAGTATGGCGATTGCGGTGGTTTTGAACAGCAACGTGTTCAGCATGACGATTGTTATCTGCCTGTGCATGAATACCATGATTGTCTTATACGGAGTGATCAATCATTTGATCCAGAAGGCAGGTGTGGAGAATTTCCAGATTTTGAAATATACAGTGACAGGAAAGATTGCACTTTTATCCATGTCACCGACCAATAAGGAATGCCTGACGGCAGTTGTGATTGCGGCGGCGTTCGGAATCGTGGTTACATTACTGACAGCATGGGTATTCAGAAAGAGAGATATCTAAATGATAAAACTAGGGTTCGTGCTATTGATAGCAGTGATACTGGTACAAGGAATGTTATTTTGGAAATACCAGCGGCAGGTGAAAGACATCTGCCGCCAGTTGTCGTTTCTGATGAAGCACGACAGCAACATGCTGATTACCAGAGAAATGGATTTTGGAGGCATTGGTGAGTTGGCAGATGTTTTAAACGAATGGCTGGAACTGAAGCGAAGGGAAAAGAAGGAATACTTGAAGAAAGAGGAGATGATTTCGGATACATATACAAATCTCTCACATGATATCCGTACTCCTTTGACATCCCTTGACGGATATTTTCAGTTAATGGAAACCTGTGAAGACCAGGAAGAGCAGAGACGGTATATGAAGATCATACAGGAGAGAATCGGCAGCCTGAAAGAAATGCTGGAAGAATTATTTACTTTTACAAAACTTAAAAACGATTCTTTTCATCTGGAAATGTCATCCTGCTGTATCAACAAGATTTTGAAAGATACCATATTTTCCTACTACGATGAATGGACGGGCAGAGGAATTGAACCGGAGATACAGATTACAGATAAACTGCTGTTTATGAACGGAAATGAACAGGGAATCCAGAGAATTTTTCAGAATATCATAAAAAACGGACTGGATCACGGGGAGAAGAAAATCAGTATTTCACTGGAAGAAGTTGAAAACAACATCCGGATACAGATAAAAAATCAAGTATGTCATGTGGAAAAAATAAATGTAGATCAGGTGTTTGAACGGTTTTATAAAGCGGATGAAGCACGCAGTAAGACTTCCAGCGGTCTCGGCTTATCAATTGCGAAAGAGCTGGTACTTCGTATGGATGGGAAAATCAGCGCCCGGATAGAAGGGAATGAGTTCTGTGTGGAGATTGTGTTTCCAAAATAAAAGGAAAAATTTATATTAAAGCAAGTGAAAATGGGGAATGACTTTATATAGGTTTCATGGTAGAATTACAGTAGAAAGAGAAGAGTCACTCAGTCATTTGTTGTATGAAAGGATGAGTATAATGTATAAAGTAGAACTTAAATTTGATACAAGCAAGCTCGCTCCGGAAACGGTAAATCAGATGTGTGAACAGGCAGATCAGATTTTTGAGCAGGAGGATTTAAGCTGTGCAGTCAAAGCCCTTGGAAGCAGGATTTATCTTGACCGGGGACGCAAGCAGGACTATGGAAGATTCTGGGCAGCAATCTTTCAGTTGAAAAACTCCGTAGGAATTGCAGAGAATTTGTTAGAGTGTTTCTGGTATAACGGAACAGAAAAGGAGAACCTGATTACAGACTTTATAAGGAACTAACAGATGGACAGCTTACAGAGGAAAGGCATCAATTTTGACCTGAATACACAAGCACTAAAGGAATATTATCCGAAAGGTGACTGGCATAATGCATATGCGGATGTAAGGGACTTTTTTGAAGCAAACGGATTTGAGCATATTCAGGGATCGGGATATCATTCGGTGGAAGCAATGTCAGAAGCAAAAGCCATGGCAGTTATTTATCAGATGACAAAAGAATTTCCATGGCTCAATTATTGTGTGAATGTGTGTACCATATCAGATGTACCGGAACTGTTTGATATCTCGCATGTATTTGCCAGAGAAGCGGAACGGTTGGAAAAGAAAAATGCATGATTTGACAAATTATTTCCAATATGTTATATTCATCTCAAGCAAAAAAGGGAGTAGCTGAACGCCTTGAAAGAGGTGGTTTTGTAACCGACAACCGGTATCGAGAGATACCCGTAGCAAATGAGATAGCAAGACTTTTATTGTGGCAGAGGTCATGATAGGAGTCTTTTTTTATTATGAAATATAGAAAATCTGCCGCAATAGTCTGCTAAAAAGAAAGAGAGGATAAACGATGAGTAACGAAATGATGAAACGGGAAATGCAGGAAGCAGTACAGGCAGGGGAGCGGGCGCTTCAGAGCCTTTACGCAGCAAGGGATAAGTTGGGAAGTGCGAGAAACTGGGGCATTTTTGATATGCTTGGAGGAGGCTTTATCAGTGACTTTGTGAAGCATTCTAAAATGAATGACGCAGCTGCGTTGATGGAACAGGCGAAAAGCGATATTCAGCGTTTTCAGAGAGAATTAAGAGATGTGCAGGTTTCCTTGGATCTACGCATGGAAATCGGCAGCTTCCTTTCCTTTGCGGATTTCTTTCTGGACGGGCTGGTGGCAGATTATATGGTGCAGAGCAAGATTGCAGATGCAAGAGAACAGGTGGATGATGCCATCAACCGGATAGAAAAGATACTTGCTGATGTGAAAAATCGGATGAATGGGGAGGTGTAGCATATGGGATGCCTGGGAAATGTGTTGTGGTTTGTGTTTGGCGGCGCAGTCAGTGGGCTGAGCTGGTGTCTGGCAGGTTGTCTCTGGTGTATTACCGTTGTGGGGATTCCGGTGGGGATGCAGTGTTTTAAATTTGCGGCGCTTAGTTTTTTCCCCTTTGGAAAAGAGGTGCAGTATGGTGGCGGAGCTGGTTCGTTCCTTTTGAATATCATCTGGCTGATTGTATCCGGTCTGCCTCTTGCACTGGAGCATCTGGCGTTGGGTACAGCTTTATGTGTGACGATTATCGGAATCCCGTTTGGTTTACAGCAGTTTAAACTGGCGAAACTGGCATTGATGCCGTTTGGTGCGGAGGTGTATTAAGATGCGATTATTTGATAAAAGGACACCGCTTCAGAAGGAGTGGGAAAAGCTGGAAGTACAGGAGCAGAGATTCCTTCAGAAGCGTTCAGAGAAAAGGGAGAGCATTCTGAATCAGAAACTGGAGGAAAAGATACCGCCGAAACTTCAGAAAACATTGGATACCGCTTTTGCGAAGGCATTTGCTCTGATTTTCGAGAAAGGAACCGGGGTTATTGAAAAGACGTATCAGCGGACAAAACTGGAGCAGGATTATCAGGTGCGGCAGTATATGGCGGATGTAAAGCAGAATTCCAAATCCCTCCGCTCTTTTTCTAAAAAGGCAAGAGATACGGGAACAAAGAATTTACTGCTATCCGGTGTGTCTGGAATCGGGATGGGCGTATTGGGAATCGGTCTGCCGGATATTCCGGTATTTACAGGGATGATTTTAAAGAATATTTATGAGACTGCTCTGCAGTATGGATACAGCTATGAAAGCAGGGAAGAAAAATATTTTATCTTATTATTGATCCGGGGAGCAGTATCCTATGGGGATACACTTTGTGAGATTGACGGGAAAGTAAATGAATTTATCAGAAACGGAATGCTGCCGGAAGAATATCAGGATAAGGAGCAGATCGAACAAACGGCGGGAGCTTTGTCAAAAGAGCTTCTGTATATGAAGTTCTTACAGGGAATTCCGGTGGTTGGTGCTGTAGGCGGAGCTTATGATGCAGTCTACATGAAACGGATCACAGAGTATGCAGAGCTGAAATACCGGCACAGGTATCTGGCGGGGCGGAAAAAGGCAGAGAATGGACAATTATGTAAAAGGTGTAAAAGTTATAGAGATATATGATGCTGCAAATAAGGAATTGCTGGTAAAGTATGATGATAAGCATAATATAGATAAGGTTATTTCTGCTTTAAATATAAAATCATGGAAAGAGACAGAAAAAAGCATAGGTATGAACCCTAAATATACCATAAAATTTTATTGCGATACTACGAACCAAGATGAAGAAAAAGATATAAAAGAAATTACCCTTTATGAAAATGGGGAATACGCTACGATTTTTATTACTTCTCCTGGCGGAGTAAAACAAAACTATAAAACGAGTATTGATATTTCTGAATTGGTTATCTAATAATATTTGTGTAATGAGAATGAAAATCTAATTCTTTCAAGTTTAACTAAGACATTTCCGGAGCAAATGCTCATGGCATTGAAGCGGATACAAACACTATTGTTTGATAGAAATAAGAGAGGTTATTTATAATAAAATGAGCCGCCAGAACTGTAGGGGTGATGCAGTACAGGCGGCTCATTTTCTATCTAAACGGATGTATCCGGAAGTTCCGGCAGTTGATCGGTGAGTTCTTCATATCCGAGAAAATCTCCGGCACATGGCATCGATTGCCCTGTCCCCTGCTGTGGTTTCCGGAAGTACAGCCGATACCGATGTCCCTCTAGGAGTTTGATATTCTTTTCCAGTGAGAAGGCGTATTCCTTTCCGTTATCACTGGCAAACCAATATTGCTGGTTTTTCCCGAAGAGTGTCTGTTCCCGTTTCGTGCAGCTTACGTCCAGTGACAGATAAGCATGTGTATGGATCAGGTGGTAGAAACTGAGTGCACGCAGGATGCTGCAGATTCCGATTAAGAGACTCATAAGAATGAAGAGCCGGTCGTGGGTGGCAATTCCGAAGATGCACCCAAAAAGTACACAGAAAAAGCCGATTGCACTGATGGCAACCAGCTTTGTAAAAAATGGTTTTGGCATAAGGTTCCTTCCTTTAACATGTATGAAATGTGATTTGTTTATTCAGGTACAAATTAGCAATAGCCTGCAGCACTGGATACTGGGTATGGTGAATCTGGACATCATCCACAAGTGTTTGGTAAGTTGTCTCCGGTTCTGTGTATAACTCATCCATAATATCCGATTCGTTGTGGATTACTTTTTCCTGCTCCATACTTGTGACAAGCTCAGCGGTCGTGAGGGATACCTTATCAGCCAGCTTCAGAATGGTATCTTCCATCGGTGAAGAGGGTTTCTTCTTTAAATATCTGCCAAACTCTTTTGCGCCAATACTTCCTTCCAGATAAAGTTGAATGCAACCAAAGAGCCGGATGAGAAAGGTATCCTTCAAGGGAATAATGGTCAGACTGCCGAGAAGGCGATATAAGGCATCCACCCCGGTCAGTCCAATTCCGCTTACAACCAGACCACGTAAGGAAAGTCGGTTTAGATAGTGTTGGAAGGATAAACCTTTCGGACCTTCTTTCTGTATCTGGCGCAGGGTATAGGCATCCTGGAGTTCATGGAGCGTCAGAATCTGAAAAGCAAGACAGCTCCAAAGTAGCAGTTCGTCATCCGATAGTCCATATTCTTGTCCATCGTTGATTACAAGAGGAATGGATTTTCCGCCTGTCGTTTTTTGAAATTTTAAGGTTCCGACAGCAGTATAAAGTGTCAGCATAAAAGTTCCCTCCTTCAAAGTTAAGTCAGAAGTGCATAGAGTGCATCATCCTGCTGTAATAGTTTCCGTGCTTTGCTCTGCCATGCCCGTACACGATTGGCTGGTACTTGGTAGTGTTTTGCCAGGTCAAAGCTGGTATATCCCTGCTGTTGCAGATAGAGGGCTGCAATTCCCTTCTGAATAGTTGGGGAATGTCCGGTGCCAAGCTGGGTTAAATGCTCAAGAAGCAATGTCTGATTTGTGTCCTTTTCCGGGTGAGTTGTTTGTGTATCCTCGTAGGAAAACAAATCACGATAATGGAGATGTTCATCTTCAGATGATGCTTCGTCCAGAGAACAGAGCATGGAGCGGTCACGGGCAATTTTCCGCCAGTAATCAAAGATGGCATGACGGATGATAGTTTTGGCATAAGGCTGGAATGATCTTCCTTCCTCAAATCCGACAGCCGACCGGCACAAAGCCAGATATCCAATCTGACATAATTCCTGTTGTTCTTCCTCAGTTACATAGGCAGCGGTGCGGGTCATGGAACGAATCATGATCGGAACCAGATCCATGGATTTTTCCACCAGTTGTTTTTGCTTTTTATTTAGCGGTAAGGTCATCATCAATCACCGCCTTTCAGCTGGCTGCCCGGAGGCGGAAGGGAATATGGTTGTTCTTTAAAACATCTGCGGATTCCTGAATGAGCTGGTCGCACATATAGTTGCTGAACTGTCCGATGTGAGCCTGCTTATCTGTCAGACAGAACTTATCTGCCACCCAGCGATATGCTTCCGGTTTGGAAAGGATGCCCTGTTGCCAGATCTGATCGAAAATTCGATGTGCCTGAATCCGCTTTTGACGAAGCTCCCGGTTGGCGAGCGTTCCTTTTGGTATCTTGGTTCCCGGATGTACCCCGACATAGGAATTGCAGGATGGATAGTGGGAGCAGACATAAACCTGTCCGCCATGAGAATGCGTTCCATATACAAAGGATGCATCTCTTAATATTGCTGTTCCGCCGCAGTAAGGGCAGCGGATGATTTTTGGTTTCTTCATCTGTTTTCACCTCGCTTGTACATACACGATACGTAACGTGTACGTGAATAACCAGTACGTACTGTATACTTATATTGTAAGTAAGCAGGTGATGAATTCCCATAGGACGCAAGCGGATACTGATCCCAGATTCGGACTAAATGGCACGAATCCCCATTTTTCAGATGCCGGGATAGAAAATTGCCCGGATGAGCGGGAATAAGCCGCTGTCTGTGAAACGTGGATAATTAACCGGTGTAAAGATGAACTTCTCACAGAAAATCCGTAGCAGGAATAAGCTGATCAGTACCAGACAGAGCAGGTAAGTGTTCCTGCGCCTTCTGGTCCATGGCTTTTTCGGACGGAATTTCACATACAGGACAAAAATCATGGGAATAAATATCAGGTTCGTAAAGACCTGATCGATACATTGGATGATTGAAATTACGTTTAACATAGGCAGTGCCTCCTTTCTTTACATATCCTGTACGTATAAGAGCCTGAAAGTGCAACTTTTTGTTACCAGTCATATTGCTGGTTCTCCTGAAGCCGGAGCAGTGCCGGAATGGGGCATGGCTTTAATGGCAGCTTCTGAGCGGCCAGATAGGGCAGATAAAGCTCTGTAAAAGCAGCAATGCTCATGCTTCCGGTACATTCGGTTGGCTCCGGTATCCGGGGAAACAAAAGCGCTGCATCTGAAAGAGGGAGGATGCAGGGGCTTCCCGTTTCATCCGGATGGAATAAAAAGCCGGAGTTCTCACAGCTTTCCTGTGCGTTACAAGTGCGGCACCAGACGTAGATACAGGAGTGCCAGTTCCCTTCACAGAGGTTCAGAAAATGACGGATGTGCTTGGCATCTGTCTTGCAGTGGGGGTGTTTCATATTCATCACCTACTAAAGAAGCAGGCAGTTCCATGTGGGAGCTGCCTGCAGGAGTCTTCGTTATGAGTTACTGATGTTTCTTTTTGCGTTTGAAGTAAACGATGCCCAGGACACTTGCACCTGCAAGTGCAGCTATGGCGATTCCGGCATATAGGAGAAGCGGCGTCTCATCGCCGGTCTTTACAGGCGGAGCTACCGGAGGCGTCTCCGGTTCTTTCGGAAGCTCCGTCATGTGTACGGTCTGACCTTCATCCTTCAGATCCTCATGGGAAGCAATCTCATGTTCGGTTTTTCCGTCTGTATAGTAGAGCTTTTCAAAGACAACCACATCCTGTCCGGCAAGAGCAGAAGCGTCGAAGGTAAAGGTAACTTCCACAGAGCCGCCAGCTTTTTCTGCTTTAAATTCTGCCTGAGCGGTAACTGGTTTTCCGTCTTTTAACAAAGCCTCTTCGGTTTCCTTATTCATCAGGGTTCCGATGACTTTGTACTCAGATCCAGGCATCAGACCATGATAAGTGACCGTATCTACGATAGTCGCTTCCTTGGAAGCAGAGACATCCTGATCCCCGTCACTGCCGTCTTTGGCTGTGGTTTTGATTTCCGGGAAGTAAATAGTCTGTCCTTCATCTGCAATGTCTGCGTGTACGGCAACTTCCTTGTCTTTGTAAGCCAGGGATTCAAAGACAACTACCGTTTTCCCTTTTAAGGAGCTGGCATCAAAGGTAAAGGTAACCTCTATCGTACCAGCGGATTCTTTTGGCTTGAAGGATGCTTTTGCTGTCACCGGTTTTCCGTCTGTTTCGACTGGTTTCTTTGTTTCTTTATCCATCAGAGTTCCGGTCACTTCATATTTATGGTTAGGAACCAGCCCCTTAAAGGAAACCGTATCCACCAGCGTGATTTCTTTCTTTGCACAGGAAATATTGGAGTTCGTGTCCGCATCTTTCGCAGTAGTCTTGATTTCCGGGAAATAGATGGTCTGGTCTTCATCGTTGATGTCGGTATGGACTGCAAGCTGCATCTCATCCTGATATAATTCCTCGAAGACAATGGTTGTTTTGCCCTTTAAGGAAGTTGCATCAAAGGTAAAGGTTACTTTGACGGAGCCAGAGGATTTCTTTGCAGTAAATTCTGTTTTGGAAGTCACCGGTTTTCCATCCACAAGGATTGGTTCGCCTGTTTCTTTGTCCATTAACGTTCCAGTCAGTTTGTATTTCTGGCCTTTTTTCAAGCCTTTGTATTCCACAACGTCTTCAATCGTCACTTCTTTTGCCGGCTGGCTCATGTGTGTACCGGTCTCGGCATCCAGAGCAGTCGTGCCGATCTCAATGGCATCATCGGTCAGAGTTCCAACCCGTACAGTTACAGAATCCTTATAAACTTTAACTTCAAATTTTAAGAGATCCATGCCTTTATTGGAGTCGCAACGCTGTTCCTCCAGGATGTAAGTATCGTAAATCAATGCTCCTTTGGAATCATCCGGTTTGGATGTGCCGAACCAGATGCCGTCCTCTGGAGATTCGCCACGGTTGGTATTGGATGTATGTTTGTTCCATTTTGAGGAAGTGCTGGCATAACCATTGGCATCTGTTACGATCACATGGCTTTCACTTGTTGTTTTGGAAGTGATCTTAAATGGAACATTTGCCAGACGATTCTGGCTGCCGTCAGCAATCTTGACAAATTCCAGATCCCCGCGGATGACCTGATTGGAGATGGAATTGTCTTTTGCAGTCAGTTCCACGATTTTTCCCTGTTCTGTGATGTCAAATTCTACAGAGATCTTTCCGCTGTTCAGATAACCGGAAGGTGCAGTTGTTTCATCCACACGGTAATGTCCGAATGGGAGAGCATCTTTTGCAGTTGCAGCAGAACCGGATTTATCGGCAGTAAGTGTAAGGACAACCTGATCTTTCGTGTAGGATGTTCCGTCTACTAATACCGGATTTTCATTTAACGTAGTGATCGCAAAGACAGTACCTTCCAATGTGGCAGAACCCTGCGGTTTTGCTTCTCCGGTCTCGCTGTCACGTTTCTGGATCTTCACTCCGCCACGGATGACAGATTCTTCTACGGTAGAAGACTGGTATACCGAAACCGTTTCCTGCTTACCGTCACCTGTAATTTTCTGTACGAAGACAGTTGGATTGAGCTGGTATCCGGCAGGGGCTTTGCTTTCCTGTACCGTTATGGTACCGAGCGGAAGACAGACGGTCTTGCCATCACTGGTATAGTAAAAGGCATCGCCGCTTACAAAGGAATCTTTGGTAAAATGCATCTTTCCGGAAACATCTGTTTTTAATACCCAGGTACGTGCCGGTTTCTTTCCAGCTTCCGCAGGATCACTGTCAGACTGCTCGGTATAGAACTTGACTGTAAATTCTGCGTCTGCAAGGGAAGCTGCTCCCTGTGGGGAGGCTTTCTTTGTTTCGGCATCCAGCTTTTCAAGCACCAGATCCATAGGATTATTCTGCGGAATCTCTGTTACGTTTGCAGCAGAAGTCTGTTCTGCTTTTACAGTGACTTTGTGAGCTTTGGTGTCTACAATGTAGCCTTTGGAAGCAGAGAGCTCTTTTACGGTATAATCGCCTTCCTCCAGTTCGCCGGATCTGGCATACCCGTTTTCATCGGTGGTCAGTTTCTGGATGAGCTTCTCACCCTGATAGATTCCATACACAGCACCCTTTAAGCTGTAATTCGGATTCCCGTCCGATATACTTCCGTTGGCAGAAGATTTTTTCAGTTCGATCCAGCCGTTTGGAACCTGATACCAGCTTCCGGCAATGGTCTGGCTGCCCTGTCCCGGAACGATGAATGCCCGGAAGTCTTCCGGCGGGTTCGGAAGTCCCTGGATGGCACTGGCTACTTCCAGTGCTTTATCAATATAGGACTGCGGAGCGCCATGGAAAGCTCCGGTGTCAGCGGAATTACCGGCATAGATGTAAGCGACAACCAGATGTCCGATGACATAGCTGTTATCATCACTCCAGCCACTGAAATATTTATCCTTGACGACTTTATCGTAGCCGTAGCCGCCGTTTAAGTAGTAGAGCGCTTTTCTGAGCGGGGAGTTCTGGCTTAAAAGGTCATAGGAATAGGAACCGGAGGAAGGGGTTTTCTTCAGTGGTTCCACGCAGTAGGCAGTATTGCTCCCGTCAAAGCTCATGCGGGAGGTAAAATAGCTGCCGTAAGGGATATTGGCACCTGCCTTATAGCTGATGGTGCCGTCGGCTGCATGAACCGGAAAACTGCCGGAAAACAATGCGCCGACTGCGACAAGGACTGCCAGCAGCATAGCCAGCGTCCGTCTGGTATAGGATTTGTATGTCTGTAACATAAGTCTCCTCCTTCTTGAAGTTCAAATGAAAAGGGCAGCGTCAGTGCTGCCCAAAGTTACACGGCCGGTTTCTTCTGTTTTGCAAGGATTTCCAGAAGCTCCTGCCGATCTGTGGTAATCAGCTCCTTTTCCAGATTGGAAGCCTTAAATTCCACAGTGATGTTATTGTTGTTGGTTGAGATCAGACCGTTTCCTCGTTGGAAATGGGTGATGTTCATAACTTCCGTTTCCGAAAGATGCAGGATGGTTTTCACTCGCTGCGCCTCTTCATCCTCCATATTGAGAATGATCTTGGTCTTGCAGTTGTTGATGATGCCTTTGCCGTATTTTCCGTCATCCAGAGCAAAGAAGTCGTTCAAATCCTGCGTGGCAAAGATGCCGGCTCCGGAGTAAGCCCGGATGATCTTGGCAATCTCCAGTACGAATTCCGCTGCAAGCCGGTTGCTGGATGCACCGATGAGCTGCCAGACCTCATCGACAAAGATGGCTTTCTCTTCGGTACGGTTTTCCTTCGCTTTATCCCAGACATAATCCAGGGCAACGAACATGCCGACCGTTAAAAGATCGCTGGAACCGGTCAGTTCGGAGATATCCAGTACCGTATATTTATTGGTCAGGTCCACATTGGTCTGCTGGTTAAAGGAAGAAGCAGAACCGTGAACCAGGCGGTTCAGGATATGAGCTAGACGTTTGGTATCCTCGCTTTCCAGCAGGACATTGTAGACATCCTCCAGAATGGGCATCTTTTTGTACTGCTCCGGATGCTGCGGATCTGTCAGGGATTCATTTTTATGTGTAATCCCTTTTAAGGCATAGGTTTTGATCAGGGCTTCATCCAGAAGCTGCTTCTCCTCATGGGACATATCCGGGATCAGCAGGCTGAAAAAGATATGAAGCCGCTGGATCTTGCCAGCCAGTGCGGAGGCATCGAGGGTCGGTCCGTCTAAAAGTTCATTTACAGAATTATCCACCTTTCGGATTTCCATGATGTTGATACAGTTTTTGCTGGCAGGGGAAATCTGGATAAATTCTCCGCCAACATTTCTTGCTGCACGATAGAATTCGTGTCCCTTTAGGGGAGCGATGATGAACACCTGGATGTCTTTTCTTCGCATCCTTAGTGCCATGGTCTGCATGGTGAAGGTCTTTCCTGCTCCCGAACAGCCTAAGATACAGATGTTGCTGTTCTTGTACTGCCTGGAATCAAAGATATCTGCAATGACCAGGGAATTGTTATGCTTGTTTACCCCAAAGAGGATTCCGTTATCATCGCAGATACTGTAGCTGACGAAGGGATAGCAGCTTGCCGCCCCGGAAGTCAGTACGTTCCGCTTGGACAGCTTAAAAAGCTTCTTGTCCAGATTTGCCAGCGGCAGGGAGGAGAGAAAGCCTTGCTCCTGTAAAAAGTAGCAGGAGTGTAAGTTCATATCCTGCGAGATCAGGAGCTTTTTCATTTCCTGAATCCGCCACTGCAGTTCTTCCAGCGTGGAAGCGGTAATGGTGATGAGAAGATTCATGTAATAGAAATCTTCGTTGTTGGCAAGTCCCTGCTTCAGAAAATATCCGGAGCGGATGGCAGAGTCCAGGTCATCATAGTCAGTGTTGGTATCGGACGCATCCTTTAATTTGGAACGGTTGATACGGATCTGCTGACCGAGACGCTGCTGAATCTTGTCCTTTGGCTGTTTCTGGAGAAAGAAATCAATATCAATCCCTTCCCCGGCATTGACAAGGAGTGACAGCCATCCGGGAGTTACCCGGTTTTTGTAGCCGTCAGACGGCACAAGCAGGTAGGAATGGTAAAGCCCATTGATCTGCACATAATGGGAGTGCTTGAAATCCACACTTTCCGGTGCGAGAAACTCGTTGATCCGGATGTGATCCAGTTCCTCCATGCGGTTTTCCTTTGTATAGGCGGACAGTACAGTGCTGATCCGGTCCGGAAGCGGAACCTCCGTACAAAGGGTACGGTTTAACAGTGTGTACAGGACATCTGTGGTAAATTCATCCTCATTGTCATGGGTGACCACTTCATTCCCGCACTGGTACAAAAAGGTTTTGGCAGTCTGTGCCGCTGTCTCAAGAGCAGCAAGAATTTCCCGTTCTTCTTCTTTCCGGTTGATATTAAACGGTTCATATTCAAAAATCAGAAAGAATCGTCTGGAAACCGCTTCTCTGGAACTTAAATGCTGAACGAACTGGATATAATCCCTTTGCAGTTCCTGACAGTGGGGATCTGTTTCCCGTTCCAGCTCCAGCCGGGACTGCTCCAGATGCTTATTGATGTCTGCTTTTTTGGAGATCATCTTGATCTGGAGTTTGACCGGGCTGATCTTTAAGTAACTGATAAAGCTGTAGATAATGCCCTGCTGTTCTCTGGCACTTCGAAGCAGGAAGTTGATTGGTTCAATCTCCAGGATCTTCACGTACCGTCCGTCTGTGGTATAGACGATCCCGTTTGCGATTTTTTCCACCGGAAGATAATCCTCCAAGGTCTGGTCTTTCTTTCGCTTTTTCCGGGAAACGGGGTTTGCCGTGGCAGATGAGGCGTCCTTCTTGGAACCCCCCTTCTTTTTCTGCTCTTTTTTTGCCGCCCGCTTTTCGGAAACTGCCCGTTTTTCTTCCTCCTTTCGTCTCCGGACTTCCGTTTTTTTCTGGATTTTTATCTGTTTCGCCGCCTCTTTTTTCTGTCGGCTGGCTTCTTTCTGCTCCCACTTCAGATAACGGATATCTTCCTTTGCCTGTTTTTTGATGCCCCGCTTGGTGGAGGTATCAAACTGCCGGTGTTCTTTTTTTTTACTTTTTGGCGGGGCTGGTGCGTCCGGTTCAGACTGCGGGGGAGCCGATGCCATTACTTTGGAAGGCTTTGCCATTTTTTCTGCTTTCCGGTGTTTCTTTGTCTTTGGCTCTTTGGAACGTGGTTTCCTGAGTGGCTTTCCTTCCGGAAGACTGTCGGACCTCCAGATTACCCTGCGGTTCACTACAAAACGCAGGGCATTCATCAGAAAGGCAGTGATGCTCTCTCCGCCGATTCCAATCAGGGCTACCATTGCCGCCGGAAGTGCGGTCATGCAGAGAATGATGATGCGGGCAGTCAGGGACAGCGGCAGGTGGAAAACAGGGATACCGATTGCCAGGGAAAGAACAATGCTTTCTATGGCATTGCGGATGTCAAAAGTTCCGTTTAGGATCTTGCCTTTCTCAATGAAGTTGGGCGGGATAAAGGAAACCGGTGTTTCTTCTGGCTGTGTCATGGCTGCACCTCCTTTTTCGTATCTTTCGCATCTTCCGAAGGTGTGGAGGCACTGCCGGATTCTGTGTCCGGAGCTTCCGGGCTGTCAGAAGTATCCGGATACCCGCCTTCCTGCAGGTGTTCGATGTCCTGCGAAGTCAAGGACGGCAGGGAATCATCGGTCTGCTTTTCGTAAACAGTCGTATCTGCAGAGACCTGTACCCCGTCTTCTCCAAATAAAAACACACCCGTCGGGGTGTGGTAGGTAACCGGAAGCGTATCCTGATCGGAAAGTGAAAACATCAGGCAGACGGTTGTTTCGGTAGGGTAGCTGGTTTTTTCCGGCAGGAAGGTGATGCTTGTCTGTTCTTTTTTGACATACTCTTTTAGGTAGACAGGAAACTGCTCTTTGAGAGAAGCAATCTGGCTGTCGGAGAAAAATGCTTTTAAAGCAACAAAATCCAGATATTCCGGCATGGGGGTATCGGAATTTGTTTCTGTTGTTTCCTTTGCCGGTTCCCTGCCTTTGTTTCCGGAAGCTTCTTTTTTCTGGCTTTTCCAGAAACTGGGGAGAACCAGTCCGGCAAGCAGCAGAAACAGCATCAGAAAAATGGAAAGAATCACTTTTGTTCTGTTCATAATGGCTCCTTTATCTTTTGTCGAAGATCCAGTAGGCATTTGCCGTGGCATGGATTTCCGACATCATATCAAATTCACGGTTAATATAGTTCTTTGCGTCACTGTCATTGGGATCATTGACCAGTATCTTGCCGTTTGCCGTAACACCCCGGAGCACGATGAAGTGCCCGCCGCTGGTGAAAAGTCCTGCCTGCTGAGAGGAGATGACCGGACGGCCTTCGGAGAGTGCCTGAAGTACCGTATTGGCATTGCTGGTCTGTGTGACGTTGCCACAGCCGAAATGACTGGCTGCAGCCTGAAAGTAGCTCCAGTAGGTTCCAACTCCCGGCTTATAATAGGAATTCCCGCACCATGCCACCGCATCCGGAGGGGTAATAGTGTTCCCGGTCAGGTAGCTGGCGATCATGGCAAAGCTGGTAGGCCCGCATCCGGAAGATGCGATGGAGCTGCCGCCATAAGGGATGTTCCCGTAATCGGTCTGGAGATAGTGCGGAATCTGCATTCCGTTTGCCGGATAGCTTCCGCCGGTATTGGTAATCTGATAATACCGGAGAACATGCTCCACATATTCCTTGTCCCCATACCGGTCATAATGCCAGTTCGGACGGGCACACATCATATCCGAATAAGCAATGGCGTTTTCTTTGGTATAGCCGCCGTCACGTTCCATTGCCCAGTCGATATAGCCGGAGCCGTAATTGTAACCCTGAAGTGCCAGCTTGATGCGGTCCAGGTCGGTAGGTCCGGTACATCCTGCTTTATCCAGTGCATACTTTAATTCCTGAATCCCACATTCGATGGAATAAGCAGGATCGGTGATGCCGTTGGGGACATGGGGGTATTTCTTATTAAAGCCGCCTTCTGCCGCCTGCATGGGATCGCTTCCACGCCCGCCGCTTTCCTGCATCATGACTGCCATGAGGAGTTCCACATAAGCTTCCATGCCGTATTTCTGTGCGACCTGCTGGATGGTAGCCCGGTAAGCCAGCACCTCATCGCTGACACCTACCGCCATGGCAAGACCGGAAGCGGAGCCGCCAAAGAACATGGTCAGGTTTTCCACATAACTGTCTGCCGTTTTTTTCTGCTTATCGGTCAGATGAAAGACGTGATCTGCAAAGTAGGCATCTCCGGCATAGCTGACCATGTAGGTATGGCGGGTAAAAGTAACCTTTCTGGGTGGTGCATTTTCCTCTTCTGCCGGAACTTCTACCGTGACCGTTTCTGAAGTAACGTCATAAGAAAAAAGCCCGTCCTCGTTTTCCCGGATCAGGCTTTTGAGTTTGCTGATATTTATATTTTTATAGTCATCCTGGCTGGCACAAAACTGTGCGATGAGCTGGTTCGCATTTACGATGATACTGGAAGCGTAAGGATCGCTGATAGAGGCAGTATCTCCTTCTGGGAGTCTGGAAATTTCCGCATTGATCTTAGCAAGCAGTGCATCATGGCTTTCTTGAAGCACCTCCACGATTGCCTGATTGGAAGCCCGGATATTTTCACTGATTACCGTGTTGCTGGTCAGTGCTCCGGTATTTTCAGTGAGGTCTCCGAAGACGAGTCCCGGAAGCATGACAAGGAACAGCATGGGAAGCATCAGTACACCGCCGACGGCTGCTCCGGTTTTCGCAAGGGTGCGCCTGTGCCGGAATACTGTACCGATGACAGCAAGAGGACTGCCCATCAAGGCTGTTTTTGGCATGTTACATACGCTCCTTTCGCTGTGGGGCTGGCGGCAGTTTCTGGACAATGGATTCATTGTAGGCTACTTTGCCGTTGCCGGAAGTATATGGTGTTTTTTCTACCGTATCCTGTGCATACTGCTTGTACCAGGTGGAACCGTCTACGGACTGCACCGTAGAGTAGGAGCCCTGAGTCGGAGCTGCATACTGGTCGGCATGGTACAGGGCAAAATCCCGGTTCCCGGAACTTCCGGTTTCGGTACCGGTGATCCGTCCGCCGCCGATTTCTACATTATCATAGGAAGAACCGCCGCCCGGCTTGATGCCCATATAGGAAGTAAAGGCTTTCTGTGCGTCTGCGCCCTTGATGGAACCCACCTGACCGTAATTTCCCTGTGCAATGTTGCTGATGACCTGATTGGCAAAGTCTCCGCCTTTGTTCAGGGATGACTGGTAAAGCATGTTCCCGATACTGCTGTGTTCGGTATAACCGGTTGCGGAATTGACCGCTTCCCTTTGTACCTGTCTTCCCACCGCTCCGGCAAGCCCGCCGGATAGGAAGCTTCCTGCGACAGCCGCACTTCCGGGAGAAGAGGCTTTGCGGTAGCCGCCACCACCATGGGAACGCATGGAACCGGTCAGGCTCCGTCCTGCAATCAGAAGTTCAGCCATCATGTTTCCTCCGGTATTGCCGACATTGATGCCAAGCGATGCCAGAAAAGAATCAATTTTCTGGGATACCTTTAAAAAGGCAATGGCACACAGGAACCAGACGAAGACATTTCCGGTTACCGCCTCCTTTCCCTGACTGGCAACTGCCGCTTCCACGTCTGCTTCCGTAAGCTCCGCTGCAAAGACCGGCATGGAGCAAAACAGTACCAGACAGGCAGTTAATACCAGGAATGGTATGAGTTTCTTTCTAAGTTTCATTTTGGTCCTCCTTTCTTATAGGGATAACGGATTGGCAAGGAAGGTGCCGACCATAGAAGTAAACAGCCGCAGGCACCACGCATTCATCAGCAGCAAAAAGAACTGGCCGCCAAGCATCCGGCACCAGCTTTTGAAGATATTTCCGGTTGACTGGCTGGCACCCATGGAAAAAGCTGCCGGGGCTGTGTAGACCAGTACTCCCAGAAGAATATAACGTTCTGCCGCTTCAAAGAGCAGCTTGATGTAGTTCCACGCCAGAATCAGTACCAGAATCAGTGCAATGATGGCTACCGCCCCATTTGCACAGACTCCCAGGATGACTGTGACTACGGAGTTAAAATCCGCAAATTTTAAAGGTGGCAGGTCTTCCGTCAAAATCCAGTTGTACGGTGTTCCTGAAATCTTCAGGAGCAGATCCACAATATCTTTCGCATAGAAGGTGAGAAAGATAAAGAGGAAGGAACGGATGGACAGCTTAATGGGATCTTCCGCTTCGATACCGGCTCCCATAAAGTAATTTTTAAAGAGCTGCCATACCCAGTTTAAGAGGATCAGCCCGATGCCCAGTGCCAGAAAGACCTGATACATGGTCTCGGCTGCAGGAAAGTAGCGAAGAAACGTATCCATGGAACAGCCCAGAGCACCGAGGACTGAAGTGGTGATCAGATCCAGAATGTTCATGACCTGTTCGGCAATCCATTCCACGATTCCGTCAAGTATTCCCATAGTGGCATCTCCTTTCGTCTATCCGTTCCATTTTCCGCCTGCAAAGAACGGGGTGATGTAAGCCATGATAAAGCCAAGCCCGTTTAAGATCGCCCAGGTAATGACGATACGCTTGAGCCATGCACGTGATTCGTCCACGGTTTTTCCGCTTTTGGAAAAATTCATCATCAGAAGGGCAACCGATGCAGTTACAACTGCAGCAATGGTGGAAATGAGGATAATCTGGTTATAGACATCCTTCATGATCTCATTGGCTTTGGTCCAGATGGTAGCGGCAAAAACCGGCTGTGTGTATCCGCAGAGGACTGTGACAGCCAGAAATGCAGCATACAGGCATCTGCCATAATTGACATGCCGTTTTGTGTCCGGCGGAGCGTTTTTCAGTTTGTGTTTCACGTAAAGGTACCTCCTTTTTATAAGAGTGGCAGGAGAATTACCTCCCCTGCCTTTGCTTATGGTTTTCCTGCCTCAAGAAAAGACGCAGCCCGGTCAATGCAGGCTGCGTCCTAAATCAAAGTATGAAATTGTAAAGATCCTCCTATCTTACAGAAAAAATGCAACCTTTATGCCGCAGGAGAGGCTTCCCATACGGCAGTGCTGCGTTTCCTTCTGCATATAATTTTGACAATATCAATTTTAACATGGGTAAATTACCGCTACAATCGCAGGACTGTGCCAGTTACAGACGATGGAGTGCCAAAAATATGACCAACGCTAAAAGCGTTATAAATGCAATCCTTATGGATACTGTAAGCGTGATTTGCAACCAATTATACTGGATTTACATGACTAATGCTTTAAGCGTTAGTAAATACTGGAAGGAGGAGGTGTGCGTGTGAAAGGAATGGGAAAGGCAATCCGCAGGTACAGGGAAGAGGCAGGAATTACGCAGGAGAAACTGGCTGAACTGGTGGATATCAGTACCAACCATCTGGGTGCGATTGAGCGGGAAGTGAAAACACCTACGATGGAAACATTTGTAAAGCTGTTGAATGTATTAGGTGCGGAACCGAATGAAGTGCTGAAGGAAGTGATTCCTCTTACCAGAATGGAACATACTTCTGTAGTGGAAGGAAAGCTGGAAGGGCTCACACCGAAGAAGCAGGAAAGCGTGCTTCGGATGCTGGATGTGATAATTGAAGAGATGATGAAATAGAAGCTGTCTGCGAAATTGCCGCAGGCAGTTTTTTTGAAAGTTGTATATGCAATAAAACACATAAAAATATGCGATTTATGATGAAAGTGATTGCAAGATTTGATATAGTAATCCTAAAAGCATTATAAAACTAATTCTTAAAGGATGACTATGATATGAAAAAGGGATATGTGGGATTATTGGCATGTGCGGCAGGAATTCTGATCGGACTGGGAATCAGCCGGCTGGATCTGACAGGTTATCTTGAAAAAACACAGGAGCAGGAATATCACCCGGTAGAAAGAAAGGTGCCTGAATTAGTAGAAAGCAAGCTGAAAGATCCAAAACAGTGCTGGCTGTGTGGGAGTCATGAACGGAGCATGATGGGATATTTTCGGAAGTTTGATGATCTTGGAGTCATCTGTACCAATCAATGGTATGTGATGGATATGCATATACGGAATCACGATGAAGACGGGAATCTTACCGGCCCGCAGGGAAACGGGCATATGGGTTATACCGGGACAGGAGAAGGCGGCTGCTTTTTCCATACGGAGCAGATGTCGGATTACGGGATTTCCGAAGTATCGGTGGATTACGGGGAAGATAGTATCTTCGATGTGAAAAAAGTACAGAACCATCTGTGTCAGGAATGTCTGGATAAGCTGGTGGAAAGCATGGAAGTATTCTGTGAGGAAACACAAAAGCCAAAGCCACGTGATCTGGTACTGGTGGATTTTCAGACATTGGAGCTGTACGCCCTTCAGGAGCATAATGCGGGATACTTTATCCGGGATTATTATGTGGAAATTGAATCAGATGAGGAGACTATGAAGATCCAGGCGTTTTACTGTCCGAAGCTTGTGAACGGGAAAAAGGCTGGGGAATAAATTGTGATTTGAATTGGGGAGGAGTATAATATAAGTAGGTTTTATGTATTAGAAAAATTTGAAGTTGATGGAGGAAAAGCAATGACAATAGCGGCATCGTGGGTGAGAAAAATTCATAATTGTGAAGAATTAATTTTTATTTCTGATAGTAGATTATGTGGAGGACATCGCTGGGACGAGTGTCCAAAACTTACAACTTTGCCGGGAAATACATGTGCACTAGCGTTTGCAGGAGATACTGAATATGCATATCCAATGATGATGCAAATTAGGCAGGCAATGACGGGATATACAAGAATAGAAACACGGGCAATGGATATAACCGATATTAATGGACACCTTTTAAATCATGCAAATCATCTAATGAATTCAGTGTATGATTTGGCTGATCCAAATTATGTTCCCGATAATGAATTCGTTTTTGGAGGATATTCGTGGGTGGAGAAGAAATTTAAAATTTGGAGATATTATTATGATAAACATGATAAGTCTTTTGCAAAGGACGGAAAGAACCATAGAATAATATCTAGTGTGAGTGGCAACTTTGTGGCAATTGGTGATCAGAGAGAAAATTTTAAAAGAGAATTAAGGGATTTATTAAGGAAAAAGTATGGAAACGATATCGAGAAACAAAAAGGGATTGTTTTAGATATGGAGCCTTTTGAAGCATTATGCAGAATGCTTCAAAAAACAGATAAAAGAGATACAATAGGAGGAGCTCCGCAGATGATCAAGTCGTATCAGTATATGAATTGTCGCCCTGTGGGAGTATACTGGCCAGAAAAGAAAGATATGTTTTCAAATCGCACATTATTAGGAAGAAGGTTATTTGACTATGAAGATACAAAATATTGGTTTATAGATCCAGTCACGCTACGAACTAATCCATGTAATAAGATTGAAGAACATGATGAATTGAGAAGTATATAAAAATTCTATTTTGTGGAGGGGATAGATATGACCAATAGAGTGGAGAAGACTAATGAAATGAAAATTTTTTGTAGTGAAGACGAGATAAATTATAATCAATCAAATAATTATGCTTTTTTGAACTGGTGTTTTGATGACGCTATGGGGGGAAATGATAAAAGTAATCCGGTTCAAACTATAAATGATAATTTTGAAATGGGCAAAGCATATATGGCCAATGCAGTATTAGGGCTGTATTCAATTTTGTATAATAGAAATCGTTATTGTGTGGCAGATATGCTTGTTTTTCCTATTTTATTTGACGTATGGCATGGCGTAGAATTGTGGCTGAAAAGTAGTATAAATGCAATTCATTTTCTTATTCATTCTGGAGAGAAATTAAAAAATAATCACGGTATTTATGAGTATTTAAATATTTTAAAGTGTGAATTGAGTAGACTAAATATGAACAAATCAATAGAAATCGCACTATCAGAATTGAGCGTACTGATCGAGGAATTAAAACGTGTAAATGCACATTTTGATTTTGCGAGATATTCATTTGGAAGAAATGGTGAATATCAGTTTTATAATGCACCGTTAGGTGAGGAAAAACAATGGCAGAAGAAAAATATGAGTGGGCGAGAGTCGATAATTCCTAATACAGGGGTTGATCTTCAAGTGTTATTTACTATTCTTTTAGGAGTTGTTGAGAATTTTAAGGATCTTGTGGAATATTTAACTTTGGTAATATCTGAAGGAGGTGAACTGTCAGATGAAGCATATATGGAACATCTGAGAATATGTAAAAAATTTGAAGAACATATAAATCAGGATAGTGATGACAAAGAGGATATGGGAATAGAAAAAATAATGGAGTTAATATATTCATACATTTTATGACATGTATTCTTCCCGTAAAGAAGTATGTGATTTGAGGAGAAGGTAGTTACATAAAAATGTTTGGGAATCATAGCAGGAATTTTAGGAATTGTATTGGCTGTCATTGGCATTGTACTGAAGCAGAAAGAAAATGCGGCAGTATCCGTGATAGGCGGTGCGGATGGTCCGACTTCTATTTACATAGCAGGGAAATTGAACGGGATAGTTTTAGTTTTCTGATTGTAATTGGTATTACTTTGTTGATTTTAGCAGGAATTGTTTTATACAAACGTAAGCATTAAGTTACAGTTTTTTAGACTGTGTATGGCGGAAGAACCGGGAAAGTGTAGATATATCATGGGGATTTTGGAAAAAAATAAAAAAAGTAAGGGTACAGCGTTTGTCTATGATGAGAATAATGATTACTATAAGATGGAAATAAACGGAATTGAATTTACATGCAACAGGATACATTCAGATTATAAAAAACGTGCAGTTGAACTGGCACAGGTGTATGAAAAAAGGCTTCCGGATATCGTGGATTATCTTATGCCGGATATAAAGGAGATGTTTGGAATTACAAATCCAGATGTAATAGCGAACTCACTGGGAAAGCCGAGTATAGATTTGGACAGAGGAACACTGACTTATCTGGAGCACACAATGGACAGCCTACATATTATTGAAATGGAATTTGACGGGGATTTTACCTCTTTTTATAATGCGTGCTTAGATGGGTAGCGAGGAAGAATATGGGAAAAATTAACAGAGAAGATATGCTGGAACTGACTAGACGTATGACAATCAAGAGAAACTGTTTCAGCAGGATTGCCGGAGCATACATGGATGAGGAAGGATTTGTGGATGGAACATTCAATACACATTTCCTGAAATTATCTGCTTCAGATCAGACGAGAAATCTGGCAATCGCAATGGCGAGTGATAAAGCAGAGCTGTGGGAATCGGAGGAAGTCTATCCGTTCCTTATGTGCGCCATCTGTCCGGTTTCAGGAGATTATGAGCCGGGGAAACCGGAATATGGGTTCCTGTTTCCGGCGTTTAAAGACCGGAGTGGGGATGAGCACCGGATCAACATTTATCATGCAGATGCGCTGCATCCGCATAGAGAGTTGTTCTTTGGTAAGCAGGCAGGAGAATAGGAACTATAATCTATCATCGTAGGAACTGTCACATCGTTTTCAGAAAAGCAGATATTTGCTATGCTTTATTTATGCCAACGGCAAATGAAAAAGCAAAGAGAGGTATCTGAAAAATGAATGAAGAGATGATGGAACTTTTGATGCAGAGTGCAATGGAACTGATGGAGCCGACCAGAACAAGGCTGCGGGAGCAGAATCCGGTGTTTGAGGAAGGCAGAAGTGTATGCGGCGAACTGGAAAAGAAGTTTGATGAGGCAGTGGAAGCACTCCGGAATGTGAATGCTGAAATGGCAGATCTGTTTGAGGAGCATTATAATGCCTACGAGCATTGGGGATATCAGACGGAGCTTTTCAGTTATGTGCAGGGATATCTTGACTGTATGCAGCTATTATCCGGGCTTGGTGTACTAAATGGGGTGAATCAGAAGTGGATTGATACATTCCTGAAAAGGTATCCGATGCAGAGATTAAAATAAAAGGGGGACTTGATTTCTCAAATCCCCCAGTGTATAATGAACTCAAGAAAGGTATTCAGATGCAAAATCTGATGCCCTCAGTTAAATTTTATATTCTATGTATAAGTCATAGCATCCAAAACTTTCCTAGGGTCGTGGATGCTATTTCTTATTATGTCGATCTATATAAGTCAAAGCCGCAAAAATTACCAATAGTAAAGTCAATACTTCCATTGTATTCATGGGCATCACCCTCCTTGGATACTAGAGGGCAAAATCGAAATGCATCCGTCTTTCCAGTTCAATAATACCGAATCAGTATACCACGTTCCTTTTTATGGAACAACCTATAATTTTAAATGGTCTGCTTGATGATGCGGGTGATGATGCCGAGGGCAACGTTCCGTTCCTCATCAATATGCGTCACCACAAAGGATACCTGATCCTTTTTCCCGACTGTCCGGCTGTCATAGCAGGAGTGAGCAATGGCATTGACACCGATGGAGAGCCGGACAAAGACGGTGCCTTTATGGATGTCTTCCACAGTTCCGGCGTATTTTCCCTGAATCTTACATTTTTTCATATTCTCTTTGCTGGTATTACCTTCCACGCTTTTTACATCTGCGTGAACCGTAATCTGCTCTGGTGAGTCAGCCTCCACATCCAGGATGCGTACCAGGATGTGGTCGCCCACCTGAAAGCGTTCTCTAGCATCGCCCATCCAGTCAAAAGACAAATCTCTGGCAAGAATGGAGGTTTCCACACCGAAAATTTCAGCACGGACTACTTTTTCAGCAACGGCAATGACTCTTGCCTGTACGATACGGTCTTCATAGACCTTTGGCATTCCGTTTGCGTCTTTATCCAGATAGAAAATCTGGCGTTTCTTTAGCATCGCTTCTTTGCGGCTGGCAACAATGCTGCGTGTTTTGGAATCCAATCCTTTAATCAGAAAATCAATCTCACATCCAAGCATATTGTTGAGGATTTTGTTCTGCCGCAGAGCAAGCTCCCCATAATCGTGTGCTTCATCCTGCATGAGATGAATCATCATCTCAGTTACCGGGATGACAGCACGGAAATCTTTGTAGTAAACCACGGCAATGAGGCTGCCGTTTTCTGTTTTCTCGATACCGCCAAGCATTCCGGTTAAGATACGGCGGGTACGGTAGGCATTCTGGATCTCATGCCAGGTAAGGTCTGAAATGGACTGGGCTGTTTCCAGCTTTGCATCGGAATCCAGAGTTAAAATAGATGTGTTGGTTGTTTCGTTTGGCATCATAGTGTCTCCTTTCAAATTATGACATGATAGAATCTTTATCTAAAGGAACCATGTCTGTGTGATCCGGATAGTTATCTGCTGAGAAGTCATCCGGGAAATCGTGATAGCCAGGTTCCTGATAAACGCTTTGCTGGTCAAAGAGAGGCTCAGCTTTTTTCTTTTTCTGCTTTCCATAAGAAGCGGTTTTTTTCGGGTGGGAAGCAGGAATAGTTGGAGTGTACGTATATTCTTCACTACATGCTCCTTTTCTCCATTCCGGAATATGCTCGGAAGCCTTCCGGGAAATGAGTTTTTTGGCATCCGGGTGCAGGGTGTAATCGTATTTTTCTACCTGCAGGACTTTCTGACCACGCAGGATAATCAGTGCGGTATCCAGAGGCAGGCGTAGGATCTCATCCGGAGTTAAGAGCTTTCGTTTCCCGATGGATCTGGTCTGGCGGTATTCTGGTGTATAATCGGATACCCTCCAGCTATTTAATTGTTTGGCTTCGCTGCTGACACCAACGGTCACATCACCGGAGCGGTTAGAGATAAATGTAGCAGTTACCTCATCCGTACAGCCTAAAAATAGCTGAGTGTCGCAGTTCCCGATGATTTCCTGCCATTGGTTTAAGGGATACCGGTTCTGCATCTGAGGCAGGTTCTGGAAAATGCAGGAAATACTGAGGTTTCGACTTCGGATCACGGAAATCTTTTTGTTGAGCGATAGGATTGCTCCCGTATTCGCCAGCTCATCAGCCAGGATATGTACCGGAACCGGCAGTTTTCCATCTTCCCCATAGGTGTCTGCATAACGGACCAGTTTGATAAATACGAAGGTCATAAACAGGGAAGAAAGAAAATCAAAAGTGCTGTCTTGATCCGAAGTGATGCAGAAGTATGCACATTTTTCTTTTCCCGGCAGCGTCAGGTTGATCTCATCATAGGAAGTGATCTGGCGGATCAGCTTGTTCTGGAATACCTGAAGTCTGGAACCGAGTCCGATGATGACGCCGGAACGTACCGTGTCACTTGCCTGCTTATAGATGCAGTAGGGGACTTTTGCCGGATGGGAGACCGGAAGCAGGTCAAAGAGGCTGTTCAGTTCTTTTTCAGAACTCATGGTCAGGAGTTTGTATACCTGTCCGATATTCTTTGCCTCCGGTGGGAATCCCTGATCCACATAGAGAATCAGAGCTTTTAATAAGTTCATCTCGGCATTGTCCCAGAAGTGATCGCCTTTGGCAGAACCGGTATTCTGGATGATGACATCAGCAAATACTTGTGCCATGGTTTCCTGTCCGCCAATTTCACCCAGACAATTCCAGCTATCCGAGTTTTCCGGGTTTACAAGATTAAAGGATTTCACGATATATCCGGCATTCTCAAGGTAAGTGGCTGTACTTTCGTACAATTCCGATTTTGGATCGGTGATGATGAGGCTTTCCCCGCGGGCAACACACTGGAAGATCATGTTGCGTGCAAAGGCCCGGCTTTTCATGGAACCGCTGGCACCGTAAACGGCAATATTCCGGTTCATGCGGGTATCCTTCGGGAGACAAACGGCTTTTCCGTTCAGTTTTCCAAGAATGGTTCCCTTGTGTTTCTTGACATCATTCGTAAGCTCCAGTACCTGATGCATTTCCTCCAAAGTCATAAAACCGGAAGTCCCATAGGTTCCCTTTGTGGAATAATTCAGGTTCCGGTCCCGGTCTGTTATTTCCCCGTTTCGGTCAAATCCCATACGCATGAGAAGGAAGGTCAGGAGTCCAAAAGCTGCCAGACATAGAAAAATCCCATACAGATTGTACGGGAAAGCAGTCAGGGCATCCAGACAGGCGAGCGGGTGCGGGGAGGGAATCTGCGGGGCAGTTCCGTTTCCAGCAAAATTGCCGGCAGATTCCCAGGTCTGATAGTTGCGGATAAATTGAGCAACATAGCCTCCTGCATAGAGGGTGCAGAAGGTGATCGGAAGCATATAAATGAGCTTCCACCATTTACGGTTCATGTAAAAACCCCCTTTTGAATTTGCAAAGGTCAATACTGGAGAAATGGATTGTGGCAGTTAAGTATTTTTTCAGGACCGGAATCTGAAAATCGAAACAGATCAGGTTCCCGGATCTGCCGTATACATTTAAGCCGGTATTGAACCGGTTGATTCGCTGCATGTCAAAATCATAAGCAAGAAGGATGGGGTTCCCGGAAGCATCCGTGGCATCATGTTCCAGTGGAATTGAATCGCTGCGGCAGCCCAGATCGGACAGCAGGAGGTTGTCCAGCTTTTCCATGATCTCAGGGTGAACCAGCAGTTTTAAAAGCACTTCCCCTTCCGGAGTATTGGGAAGGTAATGGAAATGCTCGAAGGAAGTGTCCAGCATAAACAGGCTCTTTTTGTAGCCTCCTGTACTGGTAAACAGCCGGAAAGCCATTTCCATGTCGGTTCCGGTCATGATTGCCCGGATCTGTGGATGTCCGTTGTAAGGGTAGCCTTGCAGGTAATGCTGCAGGAAGGCGTTTAAGCGGACTTCCGTTCGATATTCCCATTTCAGGACTCCGTTTCCCGTGTTGTAAAGGACATAGACACATTGCGGTGCCATCAGGATGCCCATGCTGCGGGAGTTCCTAATCTTCGTGGTCTCCGGGCCTAGTTCCTTAATTTCTCTGGAAGCGTAAAAAAGAGGAAGGTTTCGCATACCGATGGAACCAGCTTCGCGGTAATTACAGAAGATGTCAGGTTTTACATCCGGATAAAAGGGAATCCCGGCATGAAGGAGTGTCAGATACGTTTCGGCTTTCTGATGTAAGCGGATACGGCGGGATACTTCACTTCGGATGAGGTTCGTCTCGGTATTGCCGGTCAGATAGCACTGGAAGCGCAGCGGCGAGACAGATAACAGCATCTCTTTCGCAGCTTTGGTCAGCCGGTAGCCTCTGAGAGCATCCCGGTAGTGGGTACGGATGAGGTGTTCTGCCTTCAAATCCGTAATGAGTTTTTCCGCATAGGAGGCACTGGGGATGAGTCTGTTTAGCTGGTCTGCGGGAAATTCCCCGCACATCCCTATCATTTCCAGTAAGCGGTATTTCGTAGTGTCAGGTCTTATCAAATAAGCATCACCTCAGTTCAGTTCTTACCCATGCAAGCCTATACTTGGGTAAATCTCTGGTAGTTTGGAGAAAAAAAAGCAAGAAAACAAAGTTCCCTGCGGTGGTTCTTACCGATGTCGGATTTCTGCCTGAGAAGTCAGGAGATTTTCCGACATGCTTTCGTGATGATTTTTCTGGTTCTGCAGCCATTTCGGAAAGTCAGCTTTTTCCATAACCGATACCAGTGTATAGTCCTTTAAGCCAAGCTGTGTCGTGTAGTAGGAATCACAGAAAAAGCCGCTGTCATCTGTTAGAACATAAGTACAAAGTGTATCCAGAATCTGTTTAAACTCCAGATTGTCATAATCCCGGATACGTCTTTGAGGAAGTTCCCTGTCATATATTTGACTGAAGCATATCATGCAGTCACGATAGAGGGGCAGGGCATTTTGTTTTACATACTCACGAAGCATATAATTAAGCGGTTCATGGAGAAATGCAGTGTTTGTGTGGACTCTTCGTTTCGGAAGCAGTCCGGGAAGCGCAATGGTGAGAATCCCCTGCTGTTCTGCAATCCGGATTCCCTGTGCATCTGCCGCTTTGGGAAGATAAGCTGCTTGATTTGGAGAGAGGGCCGAACAGACAAGATTACGCATCTGGCAGGCAATCCGCTCCGTTCTAAGAGCAGCACTGACGCTCAGTTCCTCAAAATTTTTATCATAATTCTGGATATCAGTGACCTTCAGAGCGTAAACGGTATTCGTCAGTTTTTGCAGCTCCCCTTCCAGTTTTTCAAGCCGCTGGTAAATGGTTGGTGTATTTTGCATCATAATAACCTACTTTCTCATGTAGTAACTGACAGCACCGGATTCATTTACGAGGCAGTAAGCGGCTACATCATCAATGGTGATTTTGGCAGCCTGGCTTTCGGATTCTAAGACAATCAGGCGCTTGGAACCATTTGATGGGATACTTTCCATCACATGATTGATCAGAGCCTCCTGTTCTTCACCGATATAGATGATTTCGTATTGTTCATCTTGCGAAAAGAAATTGAGCTTGATTGGAAATTCGCCACTGGTGTGGTATATAATACCTTTCTTAAAATCCAGCAGTACCCAAAAGCATGTAATTATAGCATAGTCAGGATTCTCAGCAGACTGCTGGCTGTCACAAAGAAGGTCATGCTCTTTATCGTAAATGATGCGCCCTTGTTTGATGAGGCTGGTAATCAATGACTTGATAGACTGCTCATGTCGGGAGAAAAGTTGTAAAACCTGGTCATACTTCAGAGTATGGTAAGTGGTAATGAACCGTAAGAGCTTGGCTCCCTCTCCTTGATAGATTTCGTTCCTTGTTTTCATGATTGACTCCCTTCTATATATAATAGGAAACTTTATACGTATGGCTGTACGTACAGAATACGTTTGGTATTGTAAGTATAGTGTACGTACAAAGTACATAGAACCTGCTGTCAGCGATTGAATTTACAGGTACAAAAAAAGCACCATCTATGGGTGCTGGAAATAAGGAAAACTATAAGCAATACCTATTGTAGCATGGGTAATTTTACGCTTCAATCGCAGAAGCAGGTCATTTCTGTGCCATTTTATGAGCGATGCTATTCCGGAAAGAACTTGTTGAGCGTATCCAGTGTTTCTTTTGCAGTAAATCCCCAAAGAATGGTACTGAGTGCTTCAATCGCAGCCCTGCGTTTCCGGTAATAGGTGCGGTAGGAAATATTGGTGATGTGGTGAGCCAGCTTATCCAATATCTCATCTGTATTTTTCATTTCCTGTGGAGAGAGAAAAGCGTAGTAGAGAATCCAGTAATACTGTTCCCCATGCTTGTGATTGTTCCGGAGGAGATCGATGGATGATTCCAAAAGCTTCAGCATCTGGTTGCTTCTGGCAATACTTTTTGCCCGTTGTTCGATGTCGCTTCCGGTAAGATCAGCCCCGGCAGCATAGATGGAGTCCAGAAATTTGTCGATGTCATTGTCGTATTGGAGCTTAAACTGGTGCTCCATCTGGTGTACGACTACCTTCAGGCTGTAGGTTGCATCCCGGTATCTGCGTAAAAACTGATAGGTGTCGTGAAAACGTGGATCTTCTTCGGGTGAAGGAAATCCCTGTGTATTGCGGTTTGCCATGTCTATTCCCCCCCTTTCAGTGCAGAAGGCTCTGCCACGGCAGGCATCTTTTGGGCAGACTCATCCCCTGGACTTACGGACAACTCAAACCGATAAGCGGCATTTCCGTAGGGACAGATAATATTTAGAGTAAATGTATTAAATATATCTTTGCAGGCTGATAATGGAGATAATATATAGCGGGTTTTGGAGCAGTGGCAACATGGAATCCCTTGTGAATCCAATAGTTCTGCGACTTTTTGTACGATATATTTCATATGCGAATCCGGAACGCAGGAATCATTTTTTGAAACGGTAATTTGTGTGTCCATGACAGTTTCTGAAACGGTGGCGGAACCGGATTCCACTACTGTAATATCTTCTGGCACATGGATTGGCAGTTGCATTTTCATGGCGATTTCCTCCTTGTCAATCATTACATCGCTGATGTTGAACATGACGGACAGGTAATTGTTGAGATAAATTACGCTTCCGTGTTTTCCTGTAAATGAGATGAGTGTGATGTATTCTTTTTCCTCAAGTTTCTTCAGAAGCCGGGAGACCGATGCCTTTGACAGTCCCCAACGGTCGCCCAGTGAATGAAAACTGGTAAGGGGATTGCCAGTATTGTTCCGGTAATATACAACCGGACCGGAATCCGAACCCTGTACGGTGGCATCGTTGTAGACAGCATGAATCCAAAGATCTAAAAGAATATCCATCTCCGAGCATTTCCCTATGCCAATCAGTTCATGGACTTTGACAATCGGGAAAAAGAAAAACCCTGTATCTTTTTTACAGGGATAGTTATATTCCAATATGGTGTTGTCTTTAGGCCAGTCGGTTATTTTGAATTTGACCAGCTTGTTTTTGCCAAGGAGAGAATAGGTAATATAATTCTGTTCTTCAAAAAACTTGAGGATAGATAATACCTGATGCTGGAAGCGGCAGCGGAACCAATTCTGAAGATCTGTGACGGAGCAGATCCATTCTCCGGGACCGACTGTGTAGGTGATGTGTTCCATCCGGCGATAGGATGTCCGGTAATTTGCATAGGAGCATAAAACCAGATAGTAAAAAAGAAAAGAGCCTCCGGTGGTTCGGATGCTCTTGGTGGTGATTAAAGTTTGTATGAAGTCACGGTAAATGCGACAACGTGGAAATTCCACGATTTGTTTGAGTTCTAATTGGTAATTCATAGTGATCTTCCTTTCAGAGTGTATTTAGTTATAATCGGATTTTTCAAAGTATTGGTATCAAGAAGAAGCCGATGGGAATATAGCAATTAGTTGTGCCGTTCATTGCATTTTTATTGCATTTTTAAAATTTAGATTATGTGGCTATTTTGTTTCATACTGTCTAAAAAGCCTTGAAAATCGTCTATATTCGTTAATACTCCGTACTGTCAATCTGGAGTTTGAGTAGCTTGAAAAATCGCGGAAAAGCCCATAAATAAAGGCTTTGCGTGGTGTCGAAAAGACCAAATGGAGTGCAAATGGAGTTTAAAAATTATTTTTTCCTCTTGTTTATATTCCAGATTCACCTGCAAATTTCGTGAAATCAGTTATTCTCATAAAATAAAATTAGAGTAAATATGAAGAACAGTTTGTTTTGATTGAAGTGATTTTCGTCAAGGCAGACTGTTTTTTTGTTGCCTGCATTTAGAAAACAGATACCACAGAAAGGTTCTTTATTTTCGATGAGCTTAAACTCCATGACACAGTAATCACACTGATGGAGAATTAAAAAACAAGAAAATTTGATAAATTTCGGAAAATGATGTCCGATTTTGCATCTGCCAGTACAGAGTATGTGAAGAGATAAATATTCAAAACATAGGAGGTACTGATTATGCAGAACAAATTATTTTTAAAGGCAGCCGATATATGTGAACTTCTGGAAGTAAAACAGACATCGGCTTATGAGATCATCGGAAATCTGAACAAGGAACTGGAAGAACAGGGATATCTGACGCTTAGAGGAAAAGTTCCGACAAAGTATTTTGTGAAGCGTTTCTACGGAGTGGAAGATACTTGTGAGATCCCACAGGAAGAGGGAAAGGAATGGTTTCATGCGTAAGAGAAAAATGTATTTATCAGTGGAAGACATTGCAGAACTCTTTGGATTATCAGTTTCGTTTGCTTACCGGGTGGTGGAAAGAATGAATGCCGATCTGGCAAGTAAGAACTATTATGTGATTCTCGGTCGGGTACCAGCCCGTTATGTAGAGGACAAGATCTATGGTCTGGAACATGTTGAGCAGTATTTGAAGGAGGATAAAGCGGTATGAGTATGGTGCAGGAAAAAATGTATATGGATGTGGATGATGTGTGTGCAATTCTTGGAGTTTCAAAAACTTATGCATATAGTCTGATGCGAGAATACAACAAAGAATTGAAGGCAAAAGGATATATTGTAGTAGCTGGAAAAATCTCTACGAAATTCCTGGCAGAAAAGATTTATGGCATGAAAGTCGAGGATTAGTAATGGGGGTTTACAAAGAAGGAAAAAACTGGAAAGTACAGGTCTATTACAAAGACTGGCAGGGAAACCGAAAAAGAAAACAGAAAAGAGGATTCAGGACCAAGGGTGAAGCTAAGGAATGGGAAAGAGATTTCCTACAACAGCAGAGCCAGGGTGTGGACATTGAATTTGGAAATTTTCTGGAAATTTATTACAAAGATATGGATGTCCGTCTCAGAGAAAACACTATGTACACGAAGCGATATATTATAGACCTGAAAATCAAGCCTTATTTTGAAAAGAAGATTCTCAGTGAAATTATGGTGGCAGATGTCCGTGCATGGCAGAATGAGTTGCTGACGTATAAGGATAAGAATGGAAAAGGATATTCTCCTACTTATCTGAAAACAGTGAACTGCCAGCTGACTGCAATTTTCAATTATGCCATGCGGTATTATAACCTGCAAGATAATCCCTGCAGGAAGGCAGGAGCGATCGGCAAGAGCAAAGGAGAACCGAAGGATTTCTGGATGCAGGAAGAGTTCAATGCGTTTCTGGAGACAGTAAGTGATAAGCCAGAAACAAGAATGGCATTTCTTCTGCTGTACTGGACAGGAATGCGTATCGGTGAATTGCTTGCCCTTACTTATAATGACATCAATCTCGAAGAGAAAACCATATCAATCAATAAATCTTATCAGAGATTGAAAGGAAAGGACATGATTACACAGCTGCCGAAAACTCCGAAGAGTATCCGTGTGATTACGATGCCGGATTTTCTTGCTGAGGAATTCCGGGAGTATTGTGGTCATCTGTATGGAATTATGAAAAAGGAAAGACTTTTTCGATTTACTAAATTGATGTAACAGGATAAAGCGAATTTGTTGAACCTAAAGAAAAAGAGCCTGTGGACGAAGTTGGCTGGATTGTTAGGAGAATATCAGAGCTTGGTGGTTATGAGAATGTCAGTGATTCTGTTAAGGTTGATATATTCGGATTTGATATTGCTGATGTTAGTGGAAGCATAAGGTTGTTTTCGGATGTGATGAAAAAACTTGGAATAAAGCTGGATGGGGATGAGCTTTATGAGGAGTTCCAGAGGATTTATGATGAAGCAGTTAGCAGAGATGTTGATAAAGGTAAGGCGGAAGATAAAATATGGAATAGAGGCAGAGGAAGATGATTCCGCTGCCCGTATTCCCCTTGCATATTTATTTGATAAAACGCCTGTTTTATGCTATGATAATGATTGTAAAATGAGCAGGAGGCATAAGTATAATGAAATTATCCTATAAAATAAGAGTATTAAGAGAAAAGTTTTTAATGACACAAGAAGATTTCGCAAAAGAGCTAGGTGTAGCGTCTTCGACAGTGAATAGATGGGAAACTGGAAAGGCTAGACCTAATATTGCTGCTATGAGAAATATAAAGGGATTTTGTGAAGAACGAGATTATCCTTATGAAGAAATAGAAAATGAATGGTTAAGTCATTAATAGGCTTAAACGTAATTTGTAACAATTAATTGAAAGGTAACATTATAAATGAATAAGTTAAAACGACACAAACAAATTAGAGTATTTGAAGGCTTCGCCGGCTATGGAGGTGCAACATATGGACTGCAACGAGCAGGGATAAATCACAAAGTTGTCGGATATTCGGAATTTGATAAATTTGCTTCTGCATTATATGATGCTAATCATACGGACAAAAAAGGAAAGCCTATACATAACTGGGGAGATATAACACAGATAAATCCAGAAGATTTACCTGAATTTGATTTGTTTACAGGAGGATTTCCTTGTCAACCATTTTCTACTGTAGGAATGCAACAAGGAGAAAATGATCAGTATGGAAGGGGAACATTATTATATGATATTTTAAGAATTTGTGCTGTAAAAAAACCAAAATATATTTTTATGGAAAATGTAAAGGGACTAGCTACGAAAAGGTTTGAAAATACATTCAATACGTTGAAGAATTCATTGAAAGAAATGGGATATGGAGATTTAAAATATGCGATACTTAATACAAAGGATTATGGAATTCCACAAAACAGAGAAAGACTATGGATGTTTGCTCGCTTAGGAGGATTGCCAGATGATTTCTCAATGACACCACCGACTATTGAAAATGGATTAAGATTGAAAGATTTTGTTGATGATAATCCAGAAGATTTCTTGTATTTGTCACAGAAACAGATTCAGAGGATAAAAGATTTTTATGGGATACCATCATTTGTTGTTTCAGAAGCATCTTGCTTTGATTTATACAATAGAAAGATAAGAGATGATGGCATTAGCATTACAATTTTAGCACCTGAGCATAATAAATTAAGATTGGTTGAGCCTACAGGTCCTGATGGGATAGAGATTGTTCGTAAATATTCGGTGACAGAACAATTTAGATTGATGGGATTTAAGAATGGAGAAATTGATTTTGCAAATCAGTCATATACACAGTTATCTAAGCGAGCAGCTAATGGTTGGGATGTAAATCTTGTTGGAATATTATTAAATCATATATGGGGGCAATTATTATGAAAATAGATTTTGCAACACTAGCATTTGGGCACAAGGTCAAAGGTAGAGGTTCAACGCCTAATTGGGCAACGGCGTTGGGGCAGGGAAAGGAACATAAAATAAATAATGATGCAGAAATTGATGAATTATTAAAAGGAATGGTATATTCCGCAGTTCCACTGGAAAAAGTTTCAACTAAAATAGGAAAAGGTGGAAATGTAGTTTTTGGAAATGTAGAGAACTCACCAGTAGTTTTAGCTGCTCTTTTTCAGAAAGTATATGTAAATGATGTGCTCATAGATGACGGAAAATATATTCTGTTAATTACAAGAGACACCTCTATGTCTCATGCAGGGAGACTTAGGGTTAAATATGGACCTAGTAATACATATTATGACAATGAAGATATATATTCTAATGATATCTTTATAAAACAGATGAAGAAACAATTAGGGTTAGGAGAAAATGCATGTTGGTTTGTATCAGATATAAATATTAGAAATCAAAATGAATTGATTCTAACAGCAACAATTGTTAATGCTACGGAAAATGTTGAATATGATGATACGAAGGCTTTACATATGGCATGGGGAAAACTTAACCCTACTTATATATATTCTATAGATAAGCAGAATAAAGGTGAAAAAAATAGAATAATATTTGGTGCACCGGGAACCGGTAAAAGCCATAAACTTGAAAAAGATAGTGCGGTTTTTGGTGATAATGTTGAACGGGTGACTTTTCATCCTAATTATTCGTTTTCACAATTTGTCGGTACATATAAACCTGTTCAGGGAGAAAAGCCAGGGGACATAACATATGAGTATGTTCCTGGACCATTTATGAGAGTTTATACACGAGCAGTAAATAATCCAGGTGAGGATTATTTACTTATTGTAGAAGAAATTAATAGGGGTAATGTGGCAGCAGTTTTTGGAGATATTTTTCAGTTATTAGATAGAAAAGATGGTGTTAGTGAATATCCGATTGCAACGACAGAAGATATAAAAAAATATTTGAGAAAAGAACTTGTGTGTTTGAATTATGAAGAAAATGATGAATATGGCAATAAAATATTTAAACAGAAGGATGAAGATAAATACACAAAAGAGGATATTAGTAAGTTATTATATATGAAAATTCCAGAAAATATGTATATATGGGCAACAATGAACAGTGCAGATCAGGGTGTATTTCCAATGGACACAGCATTTAAGCGTAGATGGGAATTCGAATATTTAGGTGTCAATGATGATGAGCAGGTTGCAGCAATAAAAGATTATGTCATACCAATGTGTTTTAAGGATAACAAAGCAGATCATTATATTGGATGGGATAGTTTAAGAACAAGGATAAATAACATTTTGACATCTGAAAAGTGTAAGGTTAATGAAGACAAGCTTTTAGGACCATTTTTTATATCTAAAAATATGTTAGACGAGATAAAGAACAATAAAGAGCAAATAGACGAATTAGAAGCAAAAGATGAAGCTTCTTTGACTGAGAGAGATAACGAAGAACTTAAAGATATGCATCAAAAAGAGAATAGTTATATAAAAGCATTTGAAAGTAAAGTAATCATGTATTTGTTTGAAGATGTTATGAAGATGCGTCCGGAGAACATATTTATAGGTCATCATAAAAAGAATGGAAAGATGATTTTTTCAGAAATATGTAAAGCCTTTGAGCAGGAGGGTGAAGGCATATTTGGAATTGAAGATTTGGAAAATATATAAAAAGGGGATGAGAGACAATGACGAAAGGTTTCTTTCGTGAAAGAAAGCATTATTCTTTACAGGAAATAACAGACAATTTAATTAACATAAATATGGAAGAAACCAGACGCATTGTCGGGATTCTTAAAAAATATGGAGTAGTTAAAGCTGTAAAAAAGAATAAGCCGGATTTTGATGATTTATCAAATGAAGATATTGTCTTGACTGATGTAATAGACAGCTCAAGCGATATAGAATATATATTTGATTATGTTGGAGTTGTTGTAATCGAGGGAAAAGTTTTTAAATGTTATCCTAAATATATCAAATCAACAGAATATTTATTTGAAAATCTAAAGCAGGTTCTAAAGGTTATAAAAAAATACAATGCATCAGAACAATTGATTTATCTGTTTAATGGAGAAGATGATAGTAAGATTTTTAATAGACTGGCTGTATCTATTCATTTGTTAGAGACATATTATGCTGATGGTTTGTATACAAATCAGAAAGAAATAATTGAAACAAATGGAGAAGGTGAGATTTTATGGGATAAGACTATAAATGAAACATTTGCAATTATACAGAATAACAAACCATATTATGTGGAATTACAGACTAAGAATACGATTGACAATGACTATGATTATTTTCGGCGGCTACATGAATGCGTTCTTACACAATGTAGTAGAGAATTATCAGATGCAGGACTTTTAGAATTGTTTGAATTGACAGAAGTCGAGCTGACACAAGAAGAACTGTCTGATTTTGGTGATGCGAGTTATATATTATATAGGTTGCAGTCTGAGATACAAACTCAATATATTACAAGGAAACAGAATCTTCTAAAAACAATATATACATATATTGCTAACGAGAAAACAGACAAAAATGATGTGAGCTATAGTTTATATGGAACTAATAGTTTTAACTTAGTTTGGGAAAAAGTATGTGCTGATAATTTTGGAAGTGTTCTAGATAAGAAAATAGTAGATCTTCCATTAAGCAATTCGGAATGGAATAAAGTTGAATATAAAGACAAAACATTAAGAAAAGTGATTAAATCACCAAGATGGAGACAAACTGAGTTCCCGGATGTAGAAGATCCGAAGGTGGAAACATTAAAACCTGATTTGGTATGCATATATCCGGTTGATGAACAGAAAAAAGATTATTGCTTTGGAATATATGATGCAAAATATTATTGTATAGATTATAAAATACATGGAGATAAAGCTATCATTAGTGGACAACCGGGAGTAGGGGATGTCACAAAGCAATATTTATATCAATTAGCGTTTGATGATTTTATTATGAAACAGGGATATAGATATGTGCAAAATATGTTTTTCTGTCCTGACGAAATTGGAGATAAGCAGTATGGCTGGGTACAGATGGAAATTCTAAATCATGTTGGAAATAAAAGATTGGAAAACATAGCCGTTGTGAAATTATGTGCATCAAATATGTATCAATTGTATCTTGATAATCAGACAATTAGTGAGAATGAGATTAATCAATATATACCAAATATAGGTAGACAGGAAGTATCAGAGCAAAATTTTGCTAATCGAATGCTGGCATATCTTATGCGTATCACAAACGCTAGTAAAATGGCTGAGGAAAAGCTTAAGATGAAGGTAGACAGAGGTAAATTGATATATCCTAGACAGATAAAAAGAGAACTTGGAGCCAAGATTATATATGATGCTATCTGCCCGGTTGCAAGCAAAGCTTTTTATGGATTTGATCCGTATGAAAAAGAAAATTATGGTGATATGGTCGCAGAGGATATAGGCAACTCTTATGGCAGATGTAATCAGATTGCAGATGCATCTATCGAAATAGAGAAAAAGATAAAAGAATTGTCTGAAAAGGAACTTCAGGATGAAAAGGTAATTATAGATATTCTCAGGAAGTGTTTTGAGGATAAAGAAGATATAGCATCTATGGCAGAAGGTGACAACTTGGAGCTGCTGGTTGAAAAGGTTATGGAATTGGTTAGGGAAGTGTATTTGTGATGAGAAGTTATTAGAATTGGAGTGAGCCATATATGGACAAAAAATTTAAATGGAATATGTTTATTACATCATTTATACCCTTATGGTTATCAATAATGGTATCAGATATTTGGAATATAGCTGAAAGTGGAATTAAAACTTGGAGACATTGTGATTCTATATGTATGAATGTTTTTAATATATGTAGAGAAAATTGGGTTTGTGTATTTGTTGTGTTAGTAATTGGGATATTGATGCTGACTAGTATTATCTCTATAAATAGATTTTTGAGGGATAAAAAAAGAAATAACACTCCACATAAGGTTAAGATAAAAAAAGCTTTAAGGGCTAATAAATTATCTTCAGAATTCCTGTTGGCGTATATTTTACCTATGATAGCTTTTGATTTTGCAGAGTTCAAAAGCGTGGTTTTATTTATAATTTATTTTGGAATGCTTGCTTTTTTATGCATTAGAAATAGTAATGTATATACTAATATATGGCTTGAAATAAAAGGGTATCGCATGTATTTATGTGATTTAGAGACTAATATAATGGATAGACCACATATTTATGAAGAGTGTTTAGTAATTAGCAAAAATAATCTTACTATTAAAATTGAGAATGATATAGAATGTTGGGATTTTGATAATTATATTTATATTGATTTAAGATAGGGATGGGAGGCATACAATGGATAAAGATTTACTCATTGAAATTATGAGCAACGCAAGAGAAAACATATATAGCTGGAGCTTATATTTTTTTAAGATAGATAGAAGAAATAATAATCCCTTTACTGCATATAAAATAAGGTTCAAGAATAATGAATACCTTCCAGAATATGCAAGAATATTAATTGATATGGTTGTAAAGTATCAGTTTGATAAAATTACAGAGATTAAAGATTATACAGGTGAAAACACAAAGGTTTCTTGCGATAGGATTGAAACGAATAATGTACTTGTTAAAGAGCAATGGGATTATTTTGTTGAAGATATAGCATGTGCTTCGGATGAAAAAATTGAAGGGAAATATAATGGATATGTACTAGAAGGAACCCCCTCTAACAATGATGGAAAATCATTGGTGTTTCTGAAAATGGCTAATCCTATAATTAATTTGAAAAATAAACGGAATGTTGTATTTACATTTGATGCGGATAATGAATTGGCTGAAATGACAGATGAGGTATGCAAGTTACGTATGGATGCAGACTGTATAGTGATTGATGAAGTAATATATTCATTCAACTATAAATTTGAAGATTTATTAAATATGGATAAGACAATGCAAAAAGTGAAAACTAAAGCACTTGAGAAGATTTTTGAACTTGATGCATTTGAAAATAAAGACGAGTTTGAACAAATGGCAAGGGCGTATAAGGCACCTAGAACTTTTATTACATTAAAAAGTGAACGCGTCAATCGGATAAAAAATAAGACAAAGAGAAAAGCAGTTGCAAGTATGTTGAATATTGAAATAAGCGATAATGGTAAGTTTGTTTTTAAGAATGAAGAAGAAGTTTCATTGTTGTTGAGATATTTGTGCTTTAAAGTATTTAAAGATGCTGAGACAAAAGATTTGCTTGAAGCAAGCAATGTAACAAAATTAGAATTGAATTGAAAAGAAATATTTTTATTTATAATACATAAGGCTGACTAAAAACAAGGAGAACGTATGGATGATATAGAAGACACTAATTATAAGTTTAATTCCCAAGATATTGAAAATATATGGTATATATTCTTTTGTTTAGCAGATTCAACATTTTCGTCTGTAGATGTATCTTATGGAAAAAAAGGACCATATATGTTATCTGGAGAGACAATGATGTCAATATGTAAAACCCTAGAGACTATTGATTTTTGTTGTAATAGAGATGCCTACTCGGATGCGTATACTTTATTACGGAAGTGTAGAGATGATTTAATGCAGTATTTATTTGTATTGAATGTTATACAGAACAAACATGGTTTAACGGATGAAGAAGCAGAAAAATTTACAATAAACTCGGAATCTATGATGAAAATGATAGAGTTAGATGTGTCTATATTGGTTTCAGGTAAAAGAAAAACCGACGCAGAACTAGCTATGGAAAAATGGATTTATAATGTATTGGAAAGCTCAGAAAACAAAGAAGATAGAAAACAATTTTTTGATACATCAAAATACAAATCATATTTGGTAAGTAATAATGAAAAGGTCGAATATATTTTTGATAATTTTCTTGTAGATAAGTGGTTGAGAGAGGACAGAAAGTTAAATAATTATGTCCATGCGAATGGCATTAGATTTGTAATGGATAATTATGTATATCAGAACAAAAAGGAAGATAAAGATAAAGAACTTATAGAGACACTTCAAAATATTACGGATATATTTTTGAGTTTGTTGTCAGTTATAGATAGTATTAAATTTCATTCGTCAGATTATCTTGATGCTTTAGAAATGGGGATGAAGCCACAGGAGGGAAGTCAATATTGGGTATGTCCAATAATTGTTGAATATATGAATGAAAGGTTTGATAAGAAACTATTACAGTATATTCAGAATAATGAAGGAAATGGCATGCAATTTATGGCAGAATATTATGCTGATTAATAAATACAGGAGGCGATTAAATGACAACCGAATTGATGAGAAATTTGCTCACAAATGATGAGAAAATAACAATTGAGTACAAGACATGTCAGCATGGAATACAGGAAGATGTTTATGAAACAGTGTGCTCATTTTCTAATAGATATGGTGGCTATATTATCGTGGGCGTAGAAGATGATGGAACACCAATCGGGATTAATAGAAATATGAGTAAAGATATGAGAAAAAACTTTGTTAATCAGCTTAACAATTCTGATAGAATGTCACCTACACTATATCTTTCCATAGAAGAATTTGAATATGAAGGTAAATTATTATTATGGGTGTATGTACCACCAACATCAACTGTCGAAAAATGTATTAATAGAATATATGACAGAAATGAAGATGGGGACATGGATATTACAGATTCACCTATTCAGTTACAAAATATGTATAACAGAAAAAGCAACACATATGCGGAGCACAAGATATTCCCATATGTTACAACGGAAGATCTACGCATGGATTTGATGGGTAAAGTAAGAAATCTTGCAAGGAGCAAAAATCCGGATCATCCTTGGTTGAAAATGTCAGATGATGAAATTATGAAGAGTGCCGGATTATGGGAAAAAGATTTTTCATCAGGTATTCAAGGATATAATCTTGCAGGTGTGTTATTGTTTGGCAAAGATGATGTGATAAGGTCTTGTTGTCCTGGATATATTACCGATGCCTTATATAGGGTTGAGAATTTAGACAGATATGATGATAGATTGCAGGTAACAACTAATTTAATAGAGGCATATGATCTTTTAATGGAATTTGTTGCAAAGCATACATCAGATAAATTTTGCTTAATCAACAATATTAGCACGAGTATTAGAGGTATTATCTCAAGGGAGGTTATTGGTAATATACTTGTGCATAGAGATTATTCAAGTGCATATCCGGCAAAGGTGATTATCGAAAAGGATTGGCTGAGAACAGAAAATTGGTGTATTCCTAGACGCCATGGAAATATTATGAGTGATGAGTTTACTCCTTATCCAAAGAATCCTTTAATTCAGCAATTTTTTGCTAATATTGGTAGAACAGATACTATCGGCTCGGGAGTAAGAAATCTTTACAAGTATACGCCAATGTATTCAGATGGCGGTAAGCCAGAGCTGATTGAAGATGATGTATTTAGAATTAATATACCATTAGACAGAATAGCTGCAGATGAAGCAACAGAACAGAAAACATTATCTGAAAGAGAACAGAAAATTTATAATATGATTTGCGAGAACCTGCATTTGTCAGTTGAACAGGTAATGGCAGAATTGGATATATCAAGATCAACAGTGTTTAGAGATTATGCGAAAATTAAGAAAGTAACAGGTGCCGTTTACGATAAAAAGACTTCAACATGGGCCTTGTAATGAGACAGTCTCAAGTTAGTCTCAACAAAGTCTCATAAATTTTGACACTTTATGAGACTAAAGAAAAATCTAAAAACGTGATAAAATCGGGACTTTTAGCGTGTTGGAAAAACTTAGTCTCAAATCAGTCTCAACTTAGTCTCATTTTTAAGGTGAGGTTATGAGACTGAGTTGAGACTAATGCCAGAATTGATTGAAGATACAAATTCTGATTAGATGATGCTTGTGATGAAGAGGAAAAAAGGAATCAGCAGAAAAAATCATCAGAATCAGCAGAAAAGTCAGCAGATTCGAAAAATATGGAAAGAATGGAATTAACAGAAAGGCATCAGTAGATTTTGGCATTATGGATGTAGGCGGCATAAAAGGTCAAAGGACAAGACAATTATTAAATGAATTAGTGAACGATAGTATTTTCAAGATACAATGAACTAATATGAGAAAACAATATTAGTTTGGGAAGGAAATTATATGGGGAATTATTTTAAGAATCATTACAATGCAGTAAAATATCCCATAGATTCGGAAAAGAGCAGAGGATTACGAAATGCTCAATTAGGTGCAATTCATGCAATATCATCCTTTTTTACGCTCAATAAAAAGGAGGCGGCTATTGTTATTATGCCGACAGGATCAGGAAAAACAGCTGTGCTTATGTTGACACCATATTTAATACGAAAACAACGAGTATTAGTTGTTACGCGGAGTAAAATGGTTTGTGGACAAATTGCAGAGGATTTTTCTGAACTTAGGACATTGTGTGTAGCTAATGTATTTAATACTTCAATAAAAAAACCTAACGTTTTTGAGCTGGAGCATTTGTATACCAAGGAGTATCAAAAAGACTTGGAGCAAGCAGATGTTATTGTTGCTACACCTAGTTGTGCACTCAGCCTAAGTGAATCTGATTGGGCGAAAGAGAATATTGATTTGGTGGAAGTTGATGAGGCTCATCATACCCCAGCTAAAACATGGCAACAGATATTGGTGAATTTATCTGTTGCAACGCATGTGCTGTTTACAGCAACACCATTTAGGTTGGATCGAAAAGAGCTGTCTGGTGAAATAGTATATGATTATCCACTTTCAAAGGCATACGAAGATGGTATTTTTGGCGAAATACAATATGTTCCTGTGGAAAGTGGAATGGATAATGATTTGTGCATTGCTAAAAGAGCTGAGGAGGTATTGCTGAATGATAGAAAAGCTGGCTATGAACATTATCTGATGGTACGTACGGATACTAAAGTAAGTGCTGAAAAATTGGAGAAGCTATATAAGGATAATACTTCATTGAAACTTTTAAAAGTGGATAGTTCAATGAGTAATTCCAAGGTTAAGCATATTTTGAAATTGTTGCATTCTGGAGAACTGGATGGAATTGTGTGTGTAGATATGCTAGGAGAAGGGTATGATTTTCCTAATCTTAAAATTGCAGCAATACATGTTCCTCATAAATCGCTTGCGAGTACATTACAGTTTATTGGTAGATTTGCTCGGACAAATGCAAAGAATATAGGAAAGGCAAAATTTATTGCGGTAAATAATGAAGAATTAGAAATTGAAAACAATTTACTTTATTCTAAAGATGCTGTATGGCAGGATATGATCATTGGAATGAGTGAAGAAAAGAATAAAAGTGAACAGCAAAATAGAAATTATTATAAAGAATATGTTGTTGAAGATGAGCGTATTCTTGAAAATGTCCCTGTTCATGCAATCAGACCTAATTGTCATGTGAAAATCTATCGTTCTATGAGTTTTGATATAAATGCCGAATTTCCAGAGGTATGTAACGTGGCAGGAAGAATATTAAGAAATAAAAAAGAAAATACGGTAGTAGGAATTGGCTTGGAATATGTATCACCACTTTGGATGGGAAGTGGTGATAAGGTCAATCTTGAATATATTTTATATATAATACATTATCAAACACAAACTCATATGGTACATATATATTCACAGAAACATTCAGAAGCAATGTATGATGAATTGGTATCATCATTTTGTGATTCTTATGATCCGATACCAAAATCAGAAATATATAAAGTATTGGGAAAACTCAAAAACTTCGAGATTTTTAATTCAGGAATGCTGAGTAAGCAATCGCAATCAGGAGAATCATATAGAATAATGGCAGGTTCAGATGTGAGTGATGCAATTGATAAAGATTCTGGTAGAATGTATTCTGCGGGGCATGCATTTTGTAAAGCAGTAGATGATGCAGAAGGAGATATCACAATTGGATATAGTAGTGCTTCGAAAGTTTGGAGCAGTGCTTACAAAGACTTAAAAGATTATATACAGTGGTGTGATAGGTTGGGAAAGAAAATAGCAAATAAAGATATAAAAGTAAAAACAAATACAAATTTTGATTTTTTACCTCAGCCCAAAGCTCTTGTAGAATATCCGGAAGATATCTTTTATGCAGATTTTACTGCGGAAACATATAGTTGTGATCCTGTTATTAAGTATCGTAGAAAAGAGTCGGATTACGAGTGTTGCAGATTAACGGATGCGATGGTTGTGGTGAAAAATTGTGAGAAGACAAAAGTGTCAGTTGAGGTCTCGGTCGGAGAAATTTCAGAGAACTTGGAATGTGATATAAAAGCCAGATATAGGAGTTTGGGAAATAGATTTATTGTATGTTCAGGAAAAGAAGAAATACCAATGGACAAATTTCTCACGGAACAACCACTAATATATAAAACTGTAAAGGATATGACGATAACAGGCATTGATGTAATTGAAGGTGATTTTGAGAGCGAGTTATTTGACAGTAATATAATAGAAGGTGTTGATTGGAAGCATTATGATACAAATTTAAAATTGGAATTTAGAAAAAATGACAGCGATACGAGGGTGTCAATTCAGGATGCATTATATAAAATTCTAGAAGCAGATGAAAAATTTAAATATATTATATACGACCATGGTTCAGGTGAAATGGCGGATTATATCACAATTTATGAGACAGATAATGAGTTGGTTGTCGAATTGTATCATGTCAAAAAAATGGGTTCATCATCTTATAACAATAGTGTTGGTGATATATATGAAGTATCTGGACAAGCAATAAAGTCTGTAACATGGTTTACGACAAAAGGAAAGTTACTTGAAAAGTTTACGAGTCGTCATAATGCTGGGCATTGTATAGTGAAAAAAGGTGGAAATTTTAAGACCATGATAAAAGAGATAAAAACATCTGGAAAAGTATTACGAGGATGTATTTGCATAGTGCAACCGGGGATAAAGAAGAGTAAAGCTATACCAGCTAGAATTCAAGAAGTACTAGCAGCAACAGATTCATATGTTAAAAAAGCCGGTAAAGTTAACCGACTTAGAATAATGGGGAGCATTTAAAATAATGATAACGGGGATAGGATATATCTCGCCAGTCGCAAAAGAAGTCTGCAACTGGTGAGATAAGAATTATGTTGTTAATTGAATTCATTCATAGCATCCACATATTCCTGTAATCCATTAGGTTTACAAGCTAATTCAGCATACAGCAGAGGATTCTCCTGTGCCAGATGGTATAGATACGCGATATCATCAGGTGTATCGAGCAAGACAGCTGAATTACATTTTTCACAACTGATAATAAGAGGCGTGCCGGTATATGTATCATTGATGGCATTAACAATAACGGAATCTGTATCAGGTTCATACATACCAAACAGGTAACAAGGATTATTTTGTTTCATGGTGTTCTCCTTCCCACAGATACTTAGCACCATAAAGCAGGTCAATGATGGCTGTAAGCATATTGTTATAGCCGGTCTGTAGTTCTTGGATTTCATCGCTTGTGGGAAGATTGTTTAAAGTTTGATGTTCACAGTATTCAGCAAATGCTTTTTGCATTTCAAGTAATTGCAGATATAGTGCATTAACAGTCTGCACAAGCGGATATATGGTTTCTTTCTTGCCTACAACGCAGATGCGGTTATAGATGCAGGAACGGACAAAGTAATCTTTCTTCATCATGCCGCTGGCAAGGATACGGGCTTCGATTTGCTTGCGTTCAGCATCGCTGATTCTAAAACTTATAGTTGGGTGTTTGTGTTTATTGCTCATAGAAAAGCTCCTTTCATAGTTGGCGTGGCAGCAGGCACAGTTAAGCACCCACAAGCCAAATTTGATTATTCGTTTTTAGTAGTAAAAGTAGATTATATCTGCCATGAATTTCGTAGATGCATGATTGAATAATTGCAACTAATTTGCTACTAAAGTTTTTGAAAACGATATGAAAAGAGTAACATTAGATGAAACAGATGCGGTGGAATGCCGCATAAAATCAGCATTTTTGATTTGATGATACTTCCTTTGGGAAGAGTTTGAATAATTAAAAATTTCTGGAAAGCCTTATAAACAGGGCGTTTCCGAGTAGATAAAGTTCTATTTGATAACAAAATGATAACACGAGAGATTTTGGCATTGTTTATCCGGAATCTTGTGGTTATCAGGTAATATGTGTGAAACCAACAAAAAGGTCTTACTGAATTGAGTGAAATCAATTTGGTAAGGCCTTTTTCGTTGATTTTTTATTTGTCGTTTTTCGGATAATTATACCGCCACTGATCATATTCTTCCGGAGTGATTTCTCCGGATTTCAGCTTTTCAGCTTGTTCCTGCCATGCATGGAACATATCAAACATAGAAAGGTAGGTGGTTCCCTTGGATTTGTCCAGCCGGAGACAGAGTTCTCCGTCAATCTCACCAATATGAAGTCCGTAAAGGTCTTCTAATGTAAATAAGGTATGCATAAGTCCTACATAGCTGTCAATATCCGGGACAGCCAGTGCATGCGGAGAGACATCAAAAATATCAACCAGTGCATTCAGATAGTTTTCTTTTGGACTGCGGGCACCTCAGCAGAGAACGAAGGATTGGCCTTACAAATCGCAGAATCCAGAGAAGACGTACAGCTTTTGAAGGAAAGTAAAGAACAGGCGGTCAGAGATAAAAAAGCAGCAGAAAAGCGTGCAGAAACAGCAGAAAAACAATTAAAAAGCTTGGAAGAACGCAGGGAACAGTTACAGCCGATTATGGATAATGTGAGTAAGGAAATAAAAGAATATGGAATAGTTAAAATGTTGTTACCGGAAGCAGGAACGTTGGAACGGGCAGCAACCTACCGGGACAAAAAAATCAAACCGCTGTTTCTTCAGATAAAAAATAAGGTTGCGGCAATGGCTGCGCAGGTTAAAGAACTTACAAAAGAGGTGGAAAATTGGAAGAGTAAATATCAAAAGCTGAAACAAAAATATAACGGTATTCAGAAGGAGTTGGATGATATGCGTAAAGAAAATCATAAATTATCAGAAGAAAAGAATATAATGCAAGGTGTTTCTGATAGGTATGACCGTGTTGTACGAGTTCTGGGAATAGAGACGGTAGATGCGGCAGTACAGCAGGATATTCGTAACGAGAAAGCTCTGGAAGAAAAGCAGCGGATGGAACAAATGCCGAAGGGAAGTATTCATGAAAGATTAGCCTGGGGAATAAAAAAGAGTGAGATGGAGAATCAGCAGCGTAAGAAAAATAAATCAAAAAATAGAGAAATGGAGAGATAAAATCATGGAAAAACACGTTTATGATGAAAAGAACGGATTAAGCTATACTCTGTGTGGAGATTATTATTTGCCGAATCTGGTATTGAATGAAGAAGAACCGACATATGGAAAATATGGAGTGTTACGGAAACAGTTTTTGAAAGAGTATAGACCAATACGGTATCAAAACTTGTTATTATCTGGCAAGCTGACAGCACATCTGAATCTGATTGACCAGGAAGTAACAGAGCAGGTCGAAGTGTTAATGAAACAGATGGCAGAAAAACAGGGCGTGAACGAAAACTTAAAGAGGCAGGATCAGATGAAGTGGGTTAGATTGATGAATAATATCAAAGTTAGTGCGGAAGAAATTGTGTTGAAAGAGAGGGTATATATGTGAGTCGAAAGGGTAGTCGAAAGGCTGCTCTTTACAAAGATGAAAATAAAAATTGCTGAAAAGGTATGAGTTTTGTAGTGTAAAACTCTTTTGACATTGTGTTTTCCGTTAAGTAAAATATCTTTGATAGACAGATAATGAAAAAATGATTATTCTTGGCTCAGATCAAGAGAACAAATTACTTGCGAAGGGAGGAAATTATATGGAGCTGAGTATACAGATAAAAAAATACCGAACAGAGCTTCATCTATCACAGGAGGAATTGGCAGAAAAGGTATATGTAACAAGACAGACAATTTCTAATTGGGAAAACGAAAAGAGTTATCCTGATATTCATAGCTTGTTACTTCTTAGTTCATTGTTTAATGTATCTCTCGATCAATTAATTAAAGGAGATATAGAGAAAATGAAAGAAATTATTAGCGAGCAAGAAATTAAAAAGTTTAATTATTATGGTTCCATCTATACAGTTCATTTGGCCGTGTTGATTATATCGGCAGTACCTTTGTTTATGTGGCTCGGAAGGTATGCGTATATTCCGTTTGGGATTTTATTTATTATTACACAGTACTGGGCGTTAAAGGTTGAAAAACTAAAAAAGAAAAATGATATACAAACCTATAAGGAAATTGTTGCATTTACGGAGGGAAAAAAATTGGATGAACTTCATAAGGCAGTTGAAGTGGGAAAACGTCCTTATCAAAATATATTAAAGGTTATTATCAGTGCGGGTGTTACAGCGATGATTTGCTTCTTAATTGGAGTACTGATGCACTTATTCTTGAATTAATTAAATTTAAGGATATTTTGATTTGTAGAATTATAAAATAGAGCATTTTTCTCGCAGATTTTAACTGGTAGTTAAGAAATCGAAGCCATAATTAAACGAAGGCTCAATTGTAAACACATATTAGAAATACTATAATGAGAATATAAACAGGAGGTAGAAACAATGCAAATTGGTGAGAAGATAAGAAACTATCGGAAAACTGTGGGATTAACACAAGAACAGGTGGCGGATTATTTGGACGTCTCTACTCCTGCGGTAAATAAATGGGAAAAAGGAAACACATATCCAGATATATCATTACTTCCGGCAATTGCTCGATTATTAAAAATTGATATGAATGAACTATTTTCATTTCGTGAAGAATTGACAGAAAAAGAGATTGGACAATTTGTGAATGAGCTTTCGGAAGTTTCATTGGATAGCTTTATAAAAGCTTTTGAGATGGGAAAAAATAAAATAAAGGAATATCCTCATTGTGATTCGTTGATTTATTCAATTGCTACTGTTTTAAATGCGGCGTTAACTTTATCCGATGTCGATGATGAGAAAAAGTTGGAATGCAATAATGTGATTGTTGAATGGCTGGAACGAACTGCTGAAAGTCCGAATGAAAAGGTAAGGATTTCCAGTATTTTTATGCTTGCAGCGAAATATATACAAATGGAAAAATATAAAGAAGCAAATATTTTTTTGGATAAAATTCCAGATACTGTGATAGATGCCACAATTATGAAAACGAATGTACTAGCACACCAGGAAGGGACAGATATTGCAGCGTTCTTTTTAGGGGGAAAACTGATGCAGACAGTTACGAATATACAAAACTATCTGTATAAGTTGATAGAAATGGAAGAAGAAACCGGAAATCATTGTAAAGCAGAGGAGATTGCCGAAATCACAGAACATATGGTATCGTTATTTGGTCTGTGGGATTACGGTAAAGTAGTACCATATCTATTGATTGCCGTGTATCGAAAGGATGTAGAAAAATGTATTCAGTTGATAAAAGAAGTGCTGATGGAGTCACAGAAGCCATGGAAGATGGTGGAATCACCTTTATATTACAGATATGCGGATACAGTACATGGAAAATCTTTTTCAGGTGTTGGAAATAATTTTGTTCGTGCATTAGCTACAGAAATTGAAAATAAAGAAGAGTATGAATTTTTGAAAGGAAATAAAGAATTGGAGGCGATTTTTTCTCAATATTTAAAATAGATTGCAATAAAAATATATAGAAATGATAAAATAAAAGCTGTAAAAATCTACGTTGAATTTTACAGCTTTTTGTGTATAATAGAAGTAGCAGAAACAATTTAAAATCAAAGGAAGGAGCTGAAAGAATATGGCAAATATTTTACCAGTATCTGATTTGAGAAATTATAATGAAGTCCTGAAAAACTGTCATAAAGGAGAACCGGTATATCTGACTAAGAATGGCAGAGGACGTTTCGTTGTCATGGATATTGAAGATTATGAGCGTGACCGGGCAGAGAAAAAGCTTCTGATGAAGCTGCAGGAAGCTGAAGAAGCAGTGAAAGACGGAGAAGGCTGGCTGGATTTGGATGAATTAAAAGCACTTGTGGGGGAATAAGATGTTAAAACTGCGGATCAATCCGATTGTTGCAAAGGATTTGAAAGATATCCGGGATTATATTGCTGAAGATAACGAAGAATATGCAGCAAAGACCATAAAGGAAATTTACGGTAAATTTGAAAACCTTCAGATGTTTCCTGAAATGGGGTCGGATCTCTCCAAACGGGTCAGCTTTCGGACAGATTATAAATATGCGATATGGGAAGATTATGTTATTATCTACAAGGTCAGTAACGAATATGTAGAGATTTATCGTGTAGTTAACCGATATCAGGATATCACGAGAATCTTTGATTGATAACAGAGATGTGATAACAAATTGATAACACCGTTCAGTACAGTCTGTGGACTTTGGACAGTGGAACACATATAAAACCAGATAGAACCATAATCCCTATACAAAAGTGTATAGTGATAAGATTTTATTTGCGAGTTTGAGTAGAACACTTTTTTGCTCGAAACCCTAGATTAAGGGTTTCGGGCACTTTTTTTACTTTCGTGATACACTTTTTGTAGACAAAAGATATTGTGAAACAAATCTATGAGTAATTTCTTATATCCAAAAAGAATATTTTTATTCCGAAAATATATCCATTTTTCCCCAAAATAAAAAATTTCATAACTGATTTAGTAATACGCAATATTTTATCCCATATGTATTTTGAAAGAAAAAATACAGAACGAGGAGGAGAAAAATTATGTATAAAACAGATGTATTTATTTCAGCAGAGGAAATTAAAGAGATACCAAAGATGTCTTTTGTTGAAATAATAGCAAAATCAGTCAGAAAATGATAGATGACGAAAGGTAAAGACAAGTAAAGTGGCGGCTGATTAGTAAAAAAAGGTTATAATGGGGAAGTAAGATTTATCAGGAGGAAGATGTTAATGAAAGTAATGGAGAATTCAATCAAGATATCAGAGGGGATAATCAGCGAGTTTGCGACTTATTTGCATGTAAGAGAAAATGCAAAAGCAACAATTCAAAAATACACGTCTGATATAAAAGTCTTTTTTCAATATTTAGATGAAGATAAATGCATCAATAAAGAAATACTCTTACAATACAAGGACTGCCTGATCCAAAAATATGCAATTAATAGTGTTAATTCAATTTTAGCTGCGCTGAATCAATTCCTAGAATTTTTAGGTACGGGCAATCTGAAAGTCAGAAGAATTAAGATCCAAAAACAACCGTTTATACAAACCCAAAAGGAACTTACAAGGAAAGAATATCAAAAATTAATCTATGCAGCAAAGAAAGATGGAAAGGAACAGCTTGCATTATGTATGGAAACAATCGCTTGTACAGGTATACGAATCAGCGAACTTAAATATTTTACAGTGGAACGGATTAAACGGGGAAAGATTGAAATTTATAATAAAGGAAAGTATAGAAAAATTTTTTTACCGAAACTTCTAAGAGAAAACTTACTGAATTATTGCAAAGAACATGGAATTAAAACCGGATGGGTCTTTATCACAAAAACTGGAAAATTAAAAGATAGAAGTAATCTATGGCGGGAAATGAAAAATTTACAAAAAAAAGCTGGAGTGGCAGAAACAAAAATTTTCCCACATAATCTAAGACATTTGTTTGCACGAAGTTATTATGAGGATACAAAGGATCTTGCTGGTCTGGCAGATTTACTAGGACATAGTAGTGTTAATGTTACAAGAATATACACAGCGACTACAGAATCTGTTTTCCAAAAACGAATAGATAGGTTTATTGAACAAAAAAAATTAGGACTACAACATAATATCAGTTATGTTGTAGACAAGGAAGATTCTGTGAGGTATACTTGACCTTAAGAAAAAAGCGTTGTGAAATAAGGCTATTTATCATCTGACATGAAGGTGAATTTTGTCTAATCAATTGCCGTTTTTGTGCAATTTATAATGAAACAGGTCATATTTAACTTATTAACAAACAAAACAGATGTGAAAAATCAGTTTACAACATAACTGATATTATGTTGTATTGATTTTGCAATGGATAAGGAGTAACGATGGCATATACTGTAAGAAAATTACTTGAATCAGAACAGTTTCCAAAAATGAAGCTGCTTTGCGGTGAAAAAGGTCTAGATTTGGAAGTGAAAGGTATTCGAATAATCGAAATTGAAGATATGGAGCGATACCTGACGGGTGGTGAAATACTCATAACCAGTTTTCAGGTATATTTATCATGCAGTGATCGAGAAGTAGAGCAACATTTTGAAGATTTAGTTAAAAGTGACATAAGTGGATTCATTGTAAAGAAAAGAAAAGAATATGATCCTACAGGACGCAGATTGAGTTTATTAGAAAAACACTGCAAAAAATATGAAATTCCTCTGGTAGAAATTTCAGAAGATTTATATTACTGGGGAATTATCCGCCATGTTATAATGCAGGTATTCGATAAAGCTACTGCACGATTAAAGTATTTTAAAATTACGCATGATAATTTTAATACGTTTATTTTAAGAAATAATGGATCAAATAATACAGCAAGTGATATTACCAAATTTTTAAGTATCATGATTGAGAATCCTGTTGTATTGTATTATGGTAATCTTAATTGTATGGTTTCAACAAACTCGGACAACTCCAAGTTAATATTGTCAGATGAAATTCAGCCATATAAACCCAATATTATTACGAAATTTCAATATATGAAGCAGATGAAAGGAAGCTGTGTTCAATATGTAGTGAAATTTGCCATATTGAGTGAGGTGGAAATATATATAACAATAACAGAAGAAAATAGAGGACTGACAGAACTTGATTATATGGCAATCGAAAATGCGATTATTAACTTGCAGTATGGATTTTTGAGTGAATTTGCACAGGATGAAGTGAAAAAGAAGTATCAGAGAGATCTTATCCATAATATTCTGAATGGATTACTGAGTTCGAAAGAAATGACTGAAGCGGCAGCACAGCTCGGCATGAAAGAAAGCCATACTTACAGGGTTGTTGATTTTCATACCATCAAAAATAATGTACAAAGTAAATATACAAAAGAACAGCTTCACGAAGTAGGTGTTATCGAGGGTGAATTGAAGCATCTTTTGCCGGATGCGCTTATTTACAGAAATATGGATCAGATTGTTATGATTCAACAGGTAGATTCCAATCAGACAGAACTGGAGTATCAAAAAGAGATGGAAGAAGTAGAGGATGTTATTCAGCGAAGCATCCTTTATAGAAAGAAAGATACAGACTTTCAGATTGGTATAGGAAAAAGTGTGGAAGGGTATCAACGGCTGAAAGAATCTTATCACGAAGCAAGTCGGGCTATCAAGTATATAGACATTATCCGCCTGGTGACTGGTGATAAGAATAAGTCAGTAGTACATTATTCGAACCTCGGATTTTTCCAGATATTTGGCGAAATTGAAGATGTGACGGAATTGGAAAGATACATTCCGGAAACATTAAAGAAATTATATTTATATGATGATGAACATAAGGGAGAATTGATTACAACCTTGCAGATGTATCTTAGAAATAACCAAAGCATCAAGAAAACTGCAGATGCAATGTTTGTTCATTATAGAACGATATCTTACAGGTTTGAAAAAATAAAACAAATTTCCGGAATAAATTTTGACGATGCAAATGAAGTACTGGCAGTCAGTAATGGTCTGATTATTTATAAAATGTTAAAAGAAATAGAATAGAAAAAGAAAGAGAAATCGTGTTGAGGCATGGTTTCTTTTTTTGAACGAAGTTCATAAAAAGGTATTATATGGAAGAGTATCGATACGATGGAACAGATTTTACAAAAAAATAAAAAAACTTTTCCTGTTTGGAACATTATAAAAAAAATTAAAATGGTATACAATACAGAAATATCGATGAGAAACATTCTCTGATTCAAATAGACAATGAGAAAAAATTATATTGAAAAGCCATCATCGCATTACTATATGTTGCGATATTATTATTTATAGAATTCTAGATCTTATATCTGATGATAGAGTAGAACGCCCCCCATATCTTGATGAAATTGATGGAAATTTTTGAATAATCAATTTCATCGTCCGACAGGAACCCACCAATTTTTTAGGACGAACTAATACCTGAAATAGTTTAGCTAAGGAAAGGGGTAAAACCATGCAGCTTACAAGTACAACGGATTATGCTATCAGAATCGTATGTTATCTGGCAGCACAAAGGCAGATGATCTCTACATCAGAATTATCTCAGGAACTAAGTGTTCCATCCAGTTATATTCCAAAAATAACAAAAAAATTAAAACAAGCAGGAATCATAAAAGCCTGTGAAGGGATAAAGGGTGGATATCAGATTGCAAAACAGCCAGAGAATATATCTTTAAAGGATGTGATATCGTGTACAGAATCCACCATGGCAATTAGCAGGTGCCTGGAAAAAGAGGGAGGTTGCTCCCAAAATTATATAACCTGCTGTAAAGTACATCAGATTCTGCTGGATCTGCAAAATATATACAATAACCGCTTGGAGAGCGTAAAGATATCAGACATTATCCGTCCTGGTAAGGATGAATATCTTGGAAAATTTTATGTGATTATAAAAGTTAATCTGAGAGAAAAAGATTATGAATGTATTTATTCTCATAATCATGATGTCTATGAACAAGTAAAAACAGCAGAATCATATGATGACTTTATAAAAAAATATGCGGAAAAATATATTTGTGAAGCAGACTGGGTAAATGTCCAGAAATGTCTTGCAGGTGAGAATTTAACAGAACATCTTGTAGATGGATGTGTGGAAGAAGAAATTTTCTATCGCGGAATTATCGAAAATAACGGTACATCGTATGTATGGATGAAAGCTAGTAAGTATGTGGATGTAAAGGAAAATACAGCAATTATTACATTTCATAATACAAAAGTAATTCCGAATACGATTGTAACAATGGAACAGGAGCTAAGAAAAAAAGAACAGGATGTTTGTATGGAACTCGAAAATGCGACTATTAACTTACAGGATGGATTTTTGAGTGAATTTGCACAGGATGAAGAAAAAAAGACGTATCAGAGAGATATTATCCAAAATATTCTGAATGGATTACTGAGTTCGAAAGAAATGACTGAAGCGGCAGCACAGCTCGGAATGAAAGAAAGCGATACTTACAGGGTTGTTGATTTTCATACCATCACAAAAAATGTACAAAGAAAATATACAAAAGAACAGCTTCACGAAGTAGGTGTTATCGAGGGTGAATTGATGCATCTTTTGCCGGATGCGCTTATTTACAGAAATATGGATCAGATTGTTATGATTCAACAGGTAGATTCCGATCAGACAGAACTGGAATATCAGAAAGAGATGGAAGAAATAGAGGAGGTTATCCAGCAAAGCATTCTTTATAGAAAGAAAGATACAGACTTTCAGATTGGTATAGGAAAAAGTGTGGGAGGGTATCAACGATTGAAAGAATCTTATCACGAAGCAAGTCAGGCTATCAAGTATATTGAGATTATCCGCCAGGTGACTGGTGATAAGAATAAGTCAGTAGTAAATTATTCGAACCTCGGATTTTTCCAGATATTCGGCAAAGTTGATGATATGATGGAATTGGAAAGATGCATTCCGGAAACATTAAAGAAATTATATTTATATGATGATGAACATAAGGGAGAATTGATTACAACCTTGCAGATGTATCTTAGAAATAACCAAAGCATCAAGAAAACTGCAGGTGCAATGTTTGTTCATTATAGAACGATATCTTACAGGCTTGAAAAAATAAAACAAATTTCCGGAATTAATTTTGACAATGCAAATGAAGTGCTGGCAGTCAGTAATGGCCTGATTATTTATAAAATGTTAAAAGAAATAGAATAGAAAAAGAAAGAGAAATCGTGTTGAGGCATGGTTTCTTTTTTTATTGATTTTGAAAATTATATAAATGTGGTGGAACACTTTTTACAAAAATTTCTCAAAAAGATTTCCGATTTGTAACATTACTATTTTTAAAGAAAAGAACTACAATTTACATGTTTAAACGGAAACCTTGAATATCTAAGTTTGAATATGGAAGCGTGAATGATGAAAAAACAGGTTGATATTGAGACAGAAAAAAAAGCAATACAGGAACCATCACTTGCACAGGATATCATTCAGTTGCTTTTGAAGATTGTGATTATTATTTTTGCAATCATTCTTATTTTTACATTCCTGTATGGAATTGTAAGAATCAATGACGTATCTATGAAACCAGCAATAAAAGATGGTGATCTGGTCATGTATTATCGACTGGACAAGCGTTTTGTGTCCGGTGATATTGCAGTATTTAAGAAAGATGGCAGAACAACCACAGGCAGGGTCGTAGCAGTCGCAGGTGATACCGTAGATATAACAAAAGACGGTTTGATGATTAACGGTGCTACGCAGATTTCACAGGATATTTATTTTGACACCACACAGTTTCAAAATGGAGTTGACTTTCCAATCACTGTTGGCGAAGGTCAGATATTTGTACTGGGTGATAACAGACCGGAAGCGTCAGACAGCAGAATCTATGGCTGTATTAATATTAAAGACGTCAAAGGAAAAGCGATTGCGGTTATTCGGACCAGAGGACTCTAATCCCCTCCTCCGTTAATCAAATAAAAACAAACAATATTATCTACAAGGGAGGAATCATTATGAGCATGAACAAAATGTTCAAAAAAGTGCTCGCAGTTGTTGCTGCTGGTGCCATGACGATGGGAATGGCAATGCCAACATTTGCGGCAGAGGGGGGCAAGGTAACCGAAGCCTATGTTAGCAAAACGTATAACACAGAGGTTGGAAAAGCAGAGAAGTTTAGCTTTACTGCAACACAGGTTAAAGCAGGAACTGGGATTATTACAAAGGATGCTAACGTCTCGATACCAGATATTTCATTTACAGCAAAGCAGACCGGAACAACAAAACAGAGAGCAAAAGTTAATTTTTCGACATTTCCAGAGGCAGGTGAGTATGAGTACACTGTAACTGAGTCTCAGACAGCAGATCCAGCAGTAGCCGACGGGGAACATGAAAAAATGATCATGTCAAAGGCTGAGTATACAATGGATGTATATGTTACAGAGAATACAGAGGGCAATTTAGTAATTGATAATATTATCGTCAAAAAAATGAAAGATGATAAAGGCGATGATGCACAGGGTACAAAAGTAACAGATATCGGTGATACAGATACAAACGGATTCAACTTCACCAACACCTATGTACAGGAAGCTGGTACAGGTACAAATCCAACGACCCCAGATCCAGATTACACAAATTTTGGATCTTTAAATGTATCTAAGACGATTAGTGTGCCAGAAGGTGTACAAGCAGATGCAAAGAAAGAGTTCGATTTCACAGCAACCTTTAAATTTCCAGATGGAACAGATGCAAATACTCTTGGCGGCGTAAAAGGTAATGGAACAGTTATTTCACTTAAACAGGATGGTACTTATACATTCAAACTGAAAACAACTGAGAAAATGAAATTCACAGGTGTTCCTGTAGGAACTAAGATCTCTGTAACAGAGTCTGCAACACCGAACTATAAAGGAAGTGCAGCTGTTGTAATTAACGGTGCAGCACAGGATACTGTTACAGCAAGCAAGTATGACGAAGCAATCACAGTATCTGATAAAACTTTAGGCAAAGCAAAGAATACTGTTGACGTAACCAATACATACAACTATGTACCGACAACTGGTATCATCATGAACACTCTTCCATACGTTCTGATGATTGCACTTTGCGGTGTAGCACTGATCGCTTTTGTAGGCTTCAAACGTAGAAGATTACAGAAATAATAAAATATAGCAACCAGGAAAGGGGATGTGTGCGGCGTTGCTCCGCCGCATCCCTTTTTGCTAATTTACGCGAGCAACGAGCCAAAGTCTGTGCTTGCACAAGACCTTGGCGACTGCCGTGATAGCTACAAGAAACTCGCAGAGCATGTTTCTTGTAGATTATACGAGCAAATTGGTCAGATAAACCAGTTTTGATAAATATAAAAGAAACAGAAATGGTGAAAGGAACTTGTACATATGCTTCGGATGAAGAAAGTGCTGAAAGGAATTATCAGAGGATTAGACCATATTGTAAACTTCACAGCCTTATCGCTGATTCTTGCAGCCATGTTCCTCTCCGGTTATATGCTGTGGGACTCCCACCAGGTATACCAGACAGCAGATGCAAAGAACTATGAAGCATATATTCCGACAGAAAAGAATACAAAATCTTTTGAAGAATTACAGAAAATCAATCCGGATGTGATTGGATGGATACGAGTGAATGACACAAATATCAATTATCCACTGGTGCAGACGGACAATGATGATACTTATATGAATACAGATGCGGAAGGAAACTATTCCTTAAGCGGAGCAATCTTTTTACATTGTGCAAATAAGCCGGATTTTTCGGATTTTGATAATATTATATATGGTCACCATATGGAAAAGCACATGATGTTTGGAGATATCGGTGAATTTACAAATGAACAGTATTTCAACGAACATCCATATGGAAATCTGTTCTTTGATGGAAAAAATCATGGAATTGAATTCTACGCATTGTTACAGGTAGATGCTTATAATGAGACGATTTTCAATGTGTGTCTGGACACACCAGAAGCGAAACAGGAGTATCTGCAGGAAATCGAGAACAATGTTTTATATAAAAGAGATATGAATATAACGGAAGATGATCATCTGGTTTTGCTGACCACCTGTACATCGGATATGACAAATGGAAGAAATATCCTGATGGGACGCTTAACAGATCAGATATATCCGGAAAAAGAAAAAGCCAAAAACGTAGGTACAGGAATTGATGAACTGAAAAATGCAGTAGGAAAAGTGCCAGTTATTGTATGGTTTATCCTGATTGTCCTTGTACTGATGCTGATAGCAAGACAGATAGAAAAGAAAAGAAACAAGAAGAAAGAAGGAGAGGGAGAAGCATGAGAACAACACGTTTGACAAAAATAGCCATGGTTATATTCCTGTCCATGATATTCCTTCTGGGTGTTCAAAAACCAGTACTGGCAGCTGGCAAAAACACAACAGTGAAAATACCAGTGGAACAGATATTTGAAGTAAACAATTCTGCAGATGCTGACAAAACAGGCTCTTATGTTTTAATAGCAGATCAGATACAAAATCCAATGCCGGAGGGAAGCAATAGAAGAACATTTACCTGGAATATGAGTGGTAATTCTTCTACAGAGCTGATTATGAATGTCGGACAGGCAGGAGAATATCATTACAAGCTGTACCAGGCAACAGAGAATAAAGAAAATTATACATATGATTCAAAAACCTATGATGTAACGATTGAAGGATTCTTTGATTCCAATAATGAACTGATGGCGGTAACAGTGGTCAAAAATGAAAATGGAGATAAAGTATCGAAGGTTTCATTCAAAAACTCGTATACCGGTCAAACTGGTAAAAATCAAAACCCGGTTCCATCTTCCCCAAGATCAAAGGATATTATTCATAATGGTTCGCCGGTAAAGACAGGTGATGATAGTCCGGTTGCAGGCTATTTGTTCTTATTCTTTGGCTCAGTTATCTGCCTTTGCGGATTACTCATGGAGAAGCAGAAGAACAGGAAGGAAGATGCGAAAAATGAGGCATAAGAATTGGAAAACATATTTGAAAATAGCATGTTCCTGGCTTCTAATCTTTTCTATTTGTTTTATGAATCTGGAAACCGTAAGTGCATCAGAAGATGAAACATCAGTGGTTACAGAGCAGGAAGAAACACAAGATACAGAAGCATTTACAAGTGAGACAGATGCACAACAGACAGAAACCGAGCAAACTTCGGAGCAATTTACATCAGAAACAGAAACTGAGACATCGGCAGAAACTGAGGAACAGATTCCGGATAGCATAGAAGTGGAGAAGCTGGAGAAAGAAATACAGGAAGCAACTTCAAATGGTCAGGTACCGACCACAAAATTGGTGGAATATGTAGATGAATCCGGCAATGCGATTGAAGGAGCACCAGAGACCATTGAGCTTGGAAAAATATCAGATCATTCAGAGTTAAATATTTCTGACAAAGATTATGAATTTAAGAGTGCAAAAGTAAATGATGCAGACTGTTCCTTTATAGGAGTATATAAAGATACGGTTTATTGGAGTTCCGATAATATCAATGCCAATAAGTTTGCAGATGGACAAAAACTGACTATGACTTATGCATTGAAAGAAAAGGAAAAAGAGTCAGAAATATCGAAGACAGAAGACCTGGAGCAAGAAAAAGATACTACAGAAACTAAAGAATCTGAAACAGAAATATCAGAGAAGTCTTCAGAGCAGATTATTGACAATGAAAAATCTACAGAACAGGCAAGTGATGAGCAGCTTCCAGATACGATATCTGTACAGAGTTTGAATATCGCAATGCAGAGAAGTGTTGCGAATGGCGATGAACAGACTACGGATCGTGTAGAATATGTGGATGCAAAGGGAACTCTAATTAATGGAGCACCTACTACAATCGCTTATGGAAATATTTCTGAACATAAGGCTCTTTTGATAGATGGCAAACATTTCGATTTCCTTAGTGCGAAGGTAAATGGAAAAGATTGTGTGTATATCGGGGAATATAACGGAGTGCTATATTATAGTACAGATGGTGTTGTTGCGATCAAGATGGAAGCAGAACAGAAACTAACAATGACCTATCAGGAGTATTACTTTGTTATGATTAAAGAAGTGCTTCCGACAAATTGTGACCCTGGTATCCTTGCTATGAAAAAGGGCAGCGAAGATGTTCCGGTTGAAACGAACAAACAGATTCGTGTCAATGCAGGGGAAGATTGGGTAATCTCTGTTACACCTGGCAAAGATAATCATAAACCAGCAAACTATGCAGATAAAAAAGAAAGATTTAAGATAGAATCGGTCAAAACAGAAAAGGATGCCGGAATAACTCAAACATCAGGAGATGAATACGGAGCTACCTATAAGATTGGAATTAATCAAGATGACACAGTTATTATTTCATATACGAATCAGGGTGTTTATCGTGTGACTATTAATACGAAGGATAATGCTGGTGTTGAGTACATTAATATTTCTCATAGTATAAAGAATGGCTGGACTTACTTGGAAGGCCAGGATAAGATTGAGTGGACATTTAAGGAATCAGATTTTAGTAGTGGTGATTCTTATTTATATATGCCAGAATTTCATGTGAACAGAGGATATCGTTTGGTTCATATGACAGTAAATGGTTATACAATGGACTCTAGTGCCAATGGGTATTATAGCGAAGTACCTACTTCTACTGGAACAAGCGATGAGTTAACCTCAAGTCCAGGAAATGTGACTATAATAACTCAAATGACGAATGAATATAAATCTAGTAGAGGTGATGAAGCGAACTGTTCCTATGCATATGCAATGCGATTAAAAGTCAGAGGCGGAGCAGTGGAAGATTATAATTTTAATTTAGCACCATACAGTATTAGAAAGCAGGCGTTAACGGCAAGATTATATACAAACCAAAGGCGAAACAGTGAAGGTTTGGATGTAGTGATGTGGGATTATGAAAAACAGAAACTCGTACCTGTTAAAGATAATGATGTCATAGATATGGATGCTGTGAAGTATGACGGGAAAAGCAGACGACAGGTAAGAATTTTCTTTGTGAAACCAAGACCAGGTTATGTCCTAACAAATGGTCTTCAGTCTGCCACAGGTGTGAGTTATGGTCTTCCACATGGTGAAGACCCTGTTCTGGACGGAAGAAAATCATCGGCTAATGCTGGAATGATTGATACGATGACAGATACGTCTATTAAAACAGGAAATAATGAATTTTATATATATACAAAGGAATGGAAAGCGGCAAAGGATGCTGCTAAAAAGGCTGGATATACAACATATCTAGCTTGGGGAGCAGCAGATCCGTATAATACGGACTGGTTTTTATATGCAGCAAGTTTTGAAGCAGTTTCCAGTAATTTATATGTACATTATAATTCTGGCGCAGGTGAGGGGGTATTACCTGAAGATGCCCTTGTGAATAACATTCCGTATAATCAGGAAACAAATAATCAAAATAAACCGATGCAGTCTTATGGTGAAAATCCATCCACGTATAAAGGCGCAAGAGGTATGGGAACGACCTTTGTTATGGGTGAGAGTTGTCCAGAACCGACTTGTGAAGGATATGAATTTGTGGGATGGAAGTTGAAAGACAGATCTGGAAATCTAAGTGAAACACTATACAAACATGGAGAGCTTTTTACAATTGCAGAAGATAATTATGCGTATGCAAATAATACGAATCTTCCATTGTGTTCATGGAATAACGAGAGTGGTTATCAGATTGTTGCCCAGTGGAAGAAAATCGATACAAAAAAGGTAGAAGTGAAGCATTGGCTTAAGGTACCGAATAGTACAGAAAAATTGGAAAAGACAACAGCAGGAACTATTTCTTTTGCTACAGAAAATGAGAGTGTTAAAGTATTTGCAAAGCCAGAACCAGATGGGACATTTCCAGGATATATCTTTGATAAAGATGATCCACACAACACATTAGAAAAGACGGTTACAAATGATGCATCTACAGATACGATTGAATTAAATTTGTATTATAAGCCAACCGTATTGACAGTCAGCAAAATTGTATCCGGATATAATCTGGAACTGGATAAGGCATTCTCGTTTACGATTCAGGCAAATGCACCGGATGGAAAGGATACAAATGCTGCAACTCTTAGCAGTGACCAGGTTTACATCAAAAAAGGCGATGGAACAGAAGAAAATCTAGCTTTTACAAACAATCAGGCAACTTTTACATTAAAGAAAGATGAATATGTGGATATCAGCTGTTTGCCGACAGGATGGACATATACCGTTACAGAGACAGAGCCGGGAACAAATTTCAAGGCTTCGTACAGCATAAATGGGGGAACGGTGACAGATGGAGCGGAAGCATTATTTACGATGGCAACTACAGGAAGTGAAGCGATTCAGTTTACCAATACATCGACCATTGCACCGCCAGTAACTGGAAGAGATATTCAGAATAGCAGTTGGATTATGATGCTAATTGTGGCTTTGCTTATTGGCATGAGCGGCGTGGTATTTTTCAGAAAAGTAAAAAGAAAATATCGTTAGGGCAAAGGGAAGGATTGTGCTTGTGAAGTGAAGAACCTGAAAGTATGATTCTTCCTTTTTCAATCAATGAGTTTATGTACGGGACAAAGAAAAAAGAGCGAGGTGAGCACTTATGCAGCTTACAAATACAACGGATTATGCAATCAGGATTGTCTGTTATTTGGCAATAAAAAAGCGCAGGGTTACAACGGCAAAATTAGCTTCTGAATTAAAGATTCCGGAGAGCTATATTCCCAAAATCACAAAGCAGTTAAAAAAAGAGAAGATTATTTCAGCTTCTGAAGGTACCAGTGGAGGATATGCCATTGCCAAAAATCCAGAAAAGATTTCGTTATTTGATGTCATATCATGTATGGAATCAACAATGGCAATCAGTCGCTGTCTTGAAAAGGATGGATTTTGCTCCAGAAACTATACGGATTGCTGTAAAGTACATCAAGTCTTATTGGACTTACAGAACATTTACAATAACCGATTAGAAAATGTGAAAATCTCTGATATTATCAGACCGGGGAAAGATGAATATTTTGGGCGATTTTATATCATTCTGAAAGTTAATTTAGCGGAAAACAGTTATGAATGTATCTATTCTCATAACAGGGGGATTTATGATGATGTAAAAACTGCAGGAACATATGATGATTTTCTGAAAGTATATTGTGAAAAATATGTATGTGAAAAGGATTGTGAAAAACTGCAGGAATTTTTGAAAAGCGATTCGTTGACAGAGCATTTGAAAAAGGGCTGTTCAGAAGAAGATATCGTTTATCAAAGAAGAAGCGAGAAAAACTCAGAGACTTATGTTTGGATGGAAGTAAAAAGATTTGTGGATGAAAATGAGAAAACTGCTGTTATTACATTCCATAATGCAAAAGTTATTCCTAACACAATTGTAAATATGGAACGGGAATTAAGACAAAAAGCACAGGATGAGACAAAACAGTATTGGAAAATGGTTTCGCTTCTGGCTGCAGTGTTGAATCACAATAATCTTATAGAAACAGAACATCAGGATGATATCTGTTTTTATACAAAACAAGTGTATCTTCAACTACAGAAAAACTATCCGGAGTATGGGATTACAGAGGAAGAAATAGAAAATGTCTCTCATCTGTCTCCAATTCATGATATTGGAAAAATCCGTGTGCCGATAGAGATATTGAACAAAAACGGTAAATTAACAGCTGATGAGATGGAAATTGTAAAGCAGCATCCTCTTACAGGGGCAGAGATGACATTGCGGTTTCCACGAGGAGCTACGACAGAAAAACTTAATAAGTATAGCTATGAAATATGCAGATATCACCATGAAAGATATGATGGTTCTGGTTACCCGGATGGACTAAAAGGTGATGAAATACCACTTTGTGCTCAGGTAGTAGGCCTTGTGGATGCTTATGATGCATTGGTCAGTGTACGCCCCTATAAAAGAAAATTAAAGCATGAAGAAGCCATAAGAATGATTGCCAACGGTGAATGTGGTGTATTTTCAAAAAAACTATTGCAGTGCTTTATAGCAGCGGCAATGCAGAAGGAATGGATAAAAAAGGCAGATAGTTGAGAAAAGGAAAATATGTTTTTAGGAGGAATTTGTGTGAAGAGGAAAAAGAGATGGCTAAGATGGATAGCCTGGACACTTTTATTGGTTTTGTGCATGAATAGCGCAGGAACGACAGTTTTGGCAGTTTCAGTGGAAGAAGAGAATATTCCAAATATAAATAGTACTCAAGAGGGTGAAATGCACACAGAAGATTTTATTCCGGAGGAAAGTACATCATTGTCGGAAGAGACGTCGAAAGAAGAAAATACTTCGCCATCAGAAGAGACTCCTGGAGAGAAAATCACCCCGCCATTAGAAGAGACTCCTGGAGAGAAAATCACCCCGTCATTAGAAGAGATTCCGGAGGAAGAAATTACTCCATCCCAGGGAGAGCTTTCAGAAGAAGAAAAAGCCTTCGAGGAGCAGATTGCACAAGAGGAATCACCGAAACTTCAGGAGATTTCCGAAGGATTTGATATTGATTTCTATGTCATTATTGATGGAAACAAGGTAAAGCTTCAGCATAATGACATTACCGGCATTGCAACATGGAAAGACGGAAGAACTACCTACTATGGTGTTTCCATTGAGGACCTGCTCCTGATATATGAAGAATTTGGATTTGTGAAAAATGGTGAGAATCAGAATCCGGATGCAAATAATAAGTTTGTATCTGCATACCGGGGAAAAAGCGGGATAGAATACGGAAAAGTTTATACAGACACAGAATCCGGAAAGACATATGTTTCTTACAATTATGGACAGAATAAACAAGGGGAAGCGATAGATGTTTACTACCTTCCAAATGGAAAAGGCCTTGCATTAAATTTAAAAGATTCTGTAAAAAAGGACAACTCATTTTATTCCGTAGAGGTAAAGGGAGAAGGGCAGGATCGGATTCGTTATGCATTAACAGGAACTGTAGTGGAAGAAGCTGTGGCTGATTTTAATCCCCAATTGTCGGACCAGACAGACCAGATCGAATGGACCTGTATGGGAACAGATGATAAGGTGATAGATGGTATACGGGAATCAGGGAACCAGACGAGGTTCACAATCGGAAAGATCACACAGTCTTATGTGATCCAGAGAGCGGATCAGACAGCCTTTGACATTCAGTTTTATATATATGCAGACAATGAGGTTCGAAAGCTGCCGGCTGATTCTCTGAAAAAGGTGTATAAATGGAACCGTCAGGGCAGATGCTATTTATCTGTCAGTGATCTTGCTGAGATTTATAGAGAGTTTGGCTTGAATGCAGAGGAAACACAGTCCGGAAATTATTTTCCATATACAGTCCGTGGTGAGAAGACATTAGCACAGGCGACAGTGGTAACTTATAAAGGACAGCAATATGTATCTTATAACCTGGACAAGCAGGAAGCAACTGTACCAACAGACGTTTATTATATGCCAAAAGGAGCATCTGATGGCGAAAAAATTCCGGATAATTATTCAGACCAGATTAAGCAGAATAAGAACAGTTTCTATTCGGTTACAGTGATCAATCCAGATGGAAATCGAACAGTGAGTTACTATAAGAAAGATTCTGCGGTCACAATTTCCGTTGATCCAGGAGATACGAAGGAAAGCGACTGGCTTTGTGCCAGTGAGGATGAAAATGAAACAATTTTTCCGGTGAAACAGGGCGATAAACTAACCTTTTCTATTGGGAAGATAGAGCAACCATATACGGTTGCATGCAGCACTTTTGCACCAGCAACCTTGAACATTAAATTCTATACTTTTGTAAATAATGAGAGATATAATGTTCTAAACGAAGAAATTCCTGTTATAAAAGATACTACAACAAAGCCGGGAACAGTTTATTATTATATTTCTAATGATGAGTTAAAAAAGCATTTTGAAAAATTTCATTACGATGGTTCTATTCAAAATGGAGCAAAAGAGCGTTTTTATTATTCCAAGAGAGATTACGATACAATCCATAATGCAGGGAAATACACGATAGAAGGTCATGAATGTATTTATATAGGAAAGTCCGGAGAGCCGATGGATGTGTATTACCTGCCAGACGGACAGAATACAAGCATCATGAGTGCAAAGACCTTACTCGAACACGACGATGATAGATATAACGGTTTTTACAGTGTGACAGTACAGGATGACGATGGACAGGTTTACAGCCAAACAGCTTTGCGTGATCTTCCGGCAATTGATTTTGTTGCAAGAAAGTCAACACTTACAAGAACAGTTAGTACAAACCCGCGTGTAGAAGAACAAACGCAGGATATAAACTGGGAATGCAGAGAGGAAGATGGTACTCTTTCAGCAGTTACATGGAGTAAAAATAAATCAGAGCATACCATGAGCTTTACTATTAAGCCAGATGATGCAGTACGTCCATATGTGATTGTTCCTGATAATACAGAAAAACCGGCAGCAACAAAAGAAGCAAATATCAGTTTTTATGTATTTATCGATGGACATTATAAGCTGATAAAGAACCTCAATGCTGAGCAGCATTACATAATCAAAGCAAACAGTGGCCGAGCCAGTCGTTATTATTTGCGAGCTAAACCAGATGATACGATTTCTAAAATTTACAGTGAGTTTGGTTTCACTCCGAGCAAGCTGGAGCCCGGCGCAGATCAGAAAGAGAAGATTCTGTTTGGTTATGCGACAGACAGCCGTGTGTTTGTACAGCACCCTTATAAGGACAACGATGGTACATGGTATATTCCTGTCCTGAAAAACGGAAAAGATGTATCTGTCTATTATTTCTCACAGCCAAACCCACTGAATCCAGACAGAATCGAAAATTATTTTGATCGTTTGACAGGACTTTCTTCTCAGGTTGGGCTGGCAGGAAGACATTTCAGTGTAGAGGGAAGTTTTCATCTGATTGAAGTGTTGGATCCACTGAACCTGACCAAAAGAGAGGCGATTAAGAGACAGTATGTAGGCCATGGGGAAGCATATACTGTGGAAGTACCAAAGAGGGCAAGTTTAGAAGGTGAGTATTATGGCAAGGAGATTGTCTGGAGTTGTACATCTAATGACAGGGACGAAAATGAGGTTCTTCCGGAACCGTCCGGAGATGATAAGGTAAAATTTGAAATTCCGAATGTTAACTCATCTTATGAGGTGATCGCAGACAAACCGCTGGAGTCTGGGGCAGTCAGGGTTATCTATAATACAACTCGTTATATGAAGAAACTTCCTAAGGAAGCTAAGTTGACCCCTCAGGTTGAGAATAAGACAAGACATACAGATGATTATGAGAATGAAATAGAAGCTGGAAAACATAACGTTAAGTCACCATATCCTCTGGTTTATGATCATGAAGATAATGACAGCAAAGAGTTGGAACAGTATGAATTCGATCATTGGGATTACAGAAACAAAGACGGAAAGTGGCAGGAATGCGGTGCAGGGGATTCTATTTCTGATCTTATAAATAATAATGCAAGACAGCCAATCACCCTCTATGCAGCGTGGCGTAAGGTGAGTAACCAAAATCGAAAACAGGTACAGTTTTATATCTGTAAGTCAGCGATGCCGGAAGATGGTTCGGTAGCATTACCAACCACGAATGTAGACGATTATACAAGTGCGGTTGCCGTGGCAAACTGTAATGTGAAGGCAAGTATATTGCATGATGTTCCAGTTATTGGAAATAAGAATCCATCTACGTGGGAACAGTATGCGGATGGAAATAAGAGAGTGCAAGAACTTTTGCAGGGAACTAAACCAGATGAGGGATATATTGGAAATGGAGACTATATCTACAAGATAGATAGAATTCCTTCCGATGAAGAGGTATTCCAGACAATTCGTGAAAGCGGACGTATGATTCGTATCGGAGACAGGGAGATTCCGCCATCGAAATTAGATACCGAATTCTTCACCATTTATTGGTATTCTTTCAAAAGTGAAATGTCCGATGGGTGGCATATTGACGGACGTATTGTAGCAAAAAATGGTTACCTGACAGTAAAGAAAGATTTTGTCGGAATGCCGGAAGCAATAGAGGAAGTCAAGAAAGATTATTATATCCAGGTAGATATGGATGAAAAGCTTTTAGATGGAAAACCTCAGCCACCTGCATTTCATGAGCATATGAAACTTGTGCTTCCTTCAGAAGATAGCCAGAAACCGGATGCAGAAGCTCCGCAAGCGGAGGATGCTCCAATAGAAGTTGTAGGTACATGGACAGATGATACACATACAAGCTGTACGTGGATCGTTAAGGCGGACTCATTCTGGAAATACACATTAAAAGAGTACAACTATAAGCCAAAAGATTCGAATGTGAAATTTTCAGGTTGGTACAATGTTCGCAATTCTCATGAACAAGGAGATAATGTAAATTCATGGGAAGCATATCCAGAAAGTGGAATTCAATTCACAGGACGTGGAATTGGACGCGGTGGTGAGACTCTTACTATTGAATTGGAGAACCGTTATCAGAAAGAGGGAATACTCACACTGAACAAATTTGATGAGTCTACCGGACAGGGAATGGAGAAGATCAATTTTGCTGTCAGTAAGAACGGTGTTGAGGAGGAAACGGTAACAACTGATAAATACGGAATCGCACAACTTCACATTCCGTTACAAGATGAAAACAAACAGAACAGAACAGCAACTGAGACGTATTTGTTGCGAGAGACAAACTTACCGACGGGATATGTAGACACAGGAGATATACAGATCACAGTTGAGATTGCCAATGGAGCATTCAAAATCACTGATGCAAAACTGGTGGATAGGGAGGCTAACGAAAATCAGGAGGCTGTTAAGGCACCAGTTGATGGTAAGATAGACGGAAAATCTGTTCTGCTTCAGCGAGGAGATACCAGCCTTAATATCCGAAATTTTGCTAAAACAGGCACTCTGCATATCAAAAAGACATGGGAAAATCCAAATGATGCACTGACGGAAAAACAGGTGAAAATCAGATTGTATCAGAATGGAATTTCTACAGGACAGGAATTCCTGCTGAATGAAGAGAACGGATGGGAACACACAGTCGACAATGTTCCACTATTCCAGGACAGAAATCCGGTGGAATATAAGGTGGAAGAAATTGAGATAGGAAAGACACATTATTCTTTGGAATACGGGGATGGTTTCCTATATTATGAAGTTATTTATCCAGAGATTCAGTATTTCGATTCAAATGGACAACAAATATTCCCGAAGGATGAGAATGAGTTCAAGGATGTTTCCAAGATGGAACTGGAAGTGCAGAATCTGCATTTCAATCTTGCTGAACGAAGTTTCTTAAAGACGGATGATCTTCCAAGAAACCGACTTGCTGGTGCAGGTTTTCTGTTCTACAAAGTACCGTATGATGATGTTACGAAAAAATATGCGGATGATACAGGATATACAGTAGATTATGACAATACACAGAGCAAGGACGATATCGTTCTGAAAAAGGATGGAAAAACGTGTACGACGTATCGTTCCTTAGAAACAGATGAAAATGGAATGCTTCAATTACCGGAGGACTTTGAGAACGGACGATACTGGATGGTAGAATCTGTTACTCCAAACAAAAAGGACAAAGCAGATAAAACCAAAACACAGTATCAGGATAACTTTAATTTATATATGGTCGATGTAGAATCCGGTATTTTATTCCTATATGAGAAATCATCGATGACAAATACCTGGAGAGCTGTTTCGGACAGACATATCGTCAATCATCCGCAAAAAGGCGGGGTGATGGTTGAGATTACAAAGGAAGTCACAGGTCCACTTGGAAACCGCAAGAAGCCATTTGATATGGAAATTCTCTATTGGGAAGATGGTCAAAAGCTGCGTAGCAAGACAATTAGAACTTCTTTGAAACATGGAGATAAAGTTACATTAAAAAATGTAGATATATCTTCGGATATCATAATAACAGAAACTGTTGATACATCAAAATACGCTGTTTCGATTTCTAAAAAAGAAGAGAATGATAAGTATTCAAATCCAGTGCAGGCAACATCGAATGGAAATACGGCTGTCATGAAACAGCGGATTGAGGCTGCACGAGGAGATGTGATCGAGTTAAAAATCACAAACGAAAACACACAATTAATACCGGAAACAGGGGTTCGTCTGGGAACAAGCAGGCATGTATGGCTACTATTTGCCATAAGTATTATCATGATTCTGTTTTTCAGAAGAAGACGGAAAATAAGATAAACACTGCTATGGAACAAAACTTGCAAAAATACATCAGACATTTTACATGTTTGTTGCATTGGAATAAAAAAATAAACCACTATAATAATGGTATGCTCCCCGTCAAGAGGACAATAAAAAATAATAAATTTTTGTATCGTCAGCCATGCTATGGCTGGCGATATTTTATGCTGCTTTTGTATATTGCTCATGATATTTCATTGGTGTCATTACATGCAGCTTCCTTTGAAGTCGTTGGTTGTTGTAGTAATCTATAAGTCAGTTATAGATAGTACAAAGATAGGATTCTTTTATCAGGTACTGGAAAAGATGAAAGATATAAATCAGTTGCAAGCGTTTATACCGGAGTCATTGAATAAACTTCGCCAGTACGATATTCAGAAAAATGGAGAGCTGGTTGATACATTGGAATGTTATCTGAATGTCAACCAAAGCTTAAAAAAGACTTCTGAATTAATGTTTATTCATTATCGAACTGCTTCATATCGTTTGCAGAAAATAATAGAAATAACGAATATAGATTTTAATAATCCAGCAGAAGTGCTTAGTGTTCGAATTGGATTGATAGCAATTCGAGTTCTTGAAGTAATGTAGAATTTTTAAGAATCTTTTAGAGAGGCAAAGATGAGATTCATAATATTAAAAATATTGGAATTGTTATAAAAGATAACGAATCACATGGTTAGTGTGGTTCGTTTTTTTGTCCATTAATCGCAAATGGAACACTTTGGATAAAAAAACGTTAAAAATTTTTCATCCTTTGTGCATTATATTTTTAAGTTTAATAGCGTATAATATCACACTTGATGAGAAAGATTATCAGCGAAAAATATTGAAGATATCAAATTTTGATATTTTTTTGATATAAACTAAGACCTCGCAGGGTTTAGATTAGAGGGATAACGATGCAACTGAAAAATTCGACAGATTACGCAATTAGAATCGTATGTTACTTAGCAGCACAGGAACGGATGGTATCTACATCAGAATTGTCAAGGAAGCTAAATGTTTCTGCTAATTATGTTCCTAAAATAGCAAAAAAACTGAAAGATGCAAAAATAGTTACTGCCTGTGAAGGTACAAATGGTGGCTATATGCTGGCAAAACAACCGGAGAACATTTCTTTAATGGATATTATATCGTGTGTAGAGGAAACAATGGCAATTAATCGTTGTTTGGAAGAAGATCGTTTTTGTTCCAGAAATTTAGAAGATACCTGCAAGATACATAAAATATTGTTGAGTTTGCAGAATACATACAATAATAAATTAGAAAGCGTAAAAGTTTCAGATGTTATCCGCCCTGGAGAAGATGAATATTTTGGACGATTTTATGTTGTATTAAAACTGAACTTGAAGGAAAAAAGCTACGAGTGTGTATATTCACATATCCGTGAAGTGTATGAGAAAGTAAGGAAAACAAAAAGTTATGAAGAGTTCATAAATCAATATATAGAAAGATATGTGTATGCTTCTGATAAAAAAATGGTTCATGACTTCTTATCAAGTGAAGGATTAGAAGAAAGACTAGTTGATGGATGTATGGAAAAAGATCTTCCGTATCGCAGAATTACTGGAAAAGATAAGAATGCATATGTTTGGATGGAAGCAAAAAAAAATATAGATGCAAATGAGAATACTGCAATTATTACCTTACATAATGAGAAGATTGTCCAGAACACAGTTATAAGGATGGAACAGGAACTCGTAAAGAAAGAACAGGATATGGCAAAGCAGTATTGGGATATGGTATCACTTTTAACTACTGTATTGAATCATAATCAGTTAGTTGAATCAGGGTATCAAGACGATATCAGCTTCTATACGAAACAGGTATATCTTCAATTGCAGAAGAATTATCCGGAATATGGAATTACGGATGAAGAAATTGCTTCAGTAGCTCATTTGGCACCGATTCATGATATTGGAAAGATAAAAGTACCAATTGAAATTTTGAATAAAAATGGAAAGTTGACAGATGAAGAAATGAATGTAGTAAAACAACATCCATTAGTAGGTGCAGCGATGACCCAGAGATTCCCAGAGGGGATAACAACGGAAAAGCTGAATCAATATAGCTATGAAATATGCAGACATCACCATGAAAGATATGATGGATCAGGATATCCGGATGGTTTAAAAGGAAATGAGATTCCAATGTGTGCACAGGTCGTTGGGATTGTTGATGCTTACGATGCATTGATCAACGATCGTCCATATAAAAGAAAGTATGAACCTGAAGAGGCAATCCAGATGATTTCAAATGGTGAATGCGGAGCGTTTTCCAATCAGCTGATGCAATGCTTTCAGGAGGCAGCAAAGCAGCAAAACTGGTTAAAAAGGCAAAATTAAAGTAACAAATGAAGGCAAAAGATTAGAGGTCCAGATATGAAGAAAAAAAGAAGGATAGAGAACAGAATTATCGCAGTAATACTATGTATGGCTATCTTATTTTCTCAAGTGAATATTGCGGATGCGGCAGATCTGAATCCATCAGGTACCAACACGAGTCAAGTGGCCCTTTCTGATGAAACCAATATGAGTAATGATGAAGCATCAACCGAATCCTCAGTTTCAGATGAAATAAATGGCACCACGGAGTCCGAATCTTCGATATCGGAGGAAACAAATGAAAACTCGAAGAATAACGAATCGGAATCTTCCGGTGGAAATGTTAAAGCAGAATCAACAGATAATATAGATGCTTATTATAAGGATAGTAAAATATGCATTTATAATTATGAACAGTTAAAACAGATTGGTTCAGATGCTTATGTTTACACGGGTGATAAGGACGGAAAGATTGGTTCTGGAGATGTAGTAAAGAGTGAAGGCACAGAGCTGAAATACGGTGCAGATGCCCAGTACATTTTGATGAATGACATCCAGATGAACTTGGAACAGATGTGGTCAGTGCCGGATTCCTTTACCGGAACTATTACTGGTACGGAAGTAGAAGAAAACGAAACACCAACGCTGTATGATAAGGAAACGGATACAATCTACATATACAATCCATATCAGTTAATGGTACTTGCGCAAGAAGAATCTGAAACGGAACCAGTTATGACATTGGATTATGATGCACCACAGTTTGGTATGGGGCAGATGATCTATCCAAATGGAGAAGACAAAGATTATTTAACTTACAGTAAAGACCATAATTATGTCATTTCAAAGAACTTCAGTTCAGATAAGCCTGAATTAGTTGCAGATCAATTGAGCATAGATCCTGATACAACAGATACTGAAGGACGTGACTTTAAGGGGCAGGTTGTAAAAACAATTGGTGATAAAACCTATATCTTAATTGGGAATGAAGAGCAATTACGTGCAATTGGCAGTGGCAAAACTGTTTATGGTGCAGTCTATCAAGCAGTTTATAAGGGTGTGTCTTGGAAAATAGACAAAGATGGAAAAGGTAACTCTATCATGCTTTATGGTGGCGATGCCGACTTAAAGCAGGAACAAAACGGAAAACAAGATTTCACATTTGGTACAATTTTAGAGAAAGATAGTAAGCTTAGTGCTGAAGGAATACACACTAGAGGTAGATGTGGTGTAAATCAAAATACAGGTAAAATTGATCCTGATTTAGATATAGATAAAATGACAGGACAAACTTATTCTGCTAATGCTAACTATATAATTTTCCGTGACATTGATTTAGGTAGTTCAAATTGGACTCCGCTTACTTTCCAAGGCACAATGATTGGTGCTAAATCTGCTGAAAAAGGCGGACTTTGGAAAGATGGTGTTATAAACACAATCGACAAGCCAGTGATTTCAAACGTAACTGTAAATCAATCAACTAAGATTAATGTTGGAGAACAAATGGGTGTTGGATTCTTTTCAACAATATCAAGTGAAGTAAGTGAAAAGGATATTGGTCTTAGTAAAGGATTGGTAAAGGTATCTAATATTCAATTTAATAATCTAAAAGTTCATACAACAACAAATGAAACCTATTATCCAGACACATTAGTAAGTGCACTTACAAAGACTCTAGGACAGTTATTGGGTGGATTGTTGAGTGGATTAACATTTATTTTAACTTTTGGTCAAGTGAAAATTGATTTAGGCAAAACATTAGGCGATGTTTTAGATGCACGTAAAAAAGATCCTACAGCTTTATCAACTGGAGCAATTGCTGGGCGAGTTGAAGGACAGGTTGAAATTTCAAATATTGAAGTCAATAATGCAAATGTAAAAAATGTGAACGGATATACAGGTGGTTTTGTTGGATATGCCGTTGGTTCAACTCAATATGATGGATTATCGAATGCTTTAGGGAATTTGGTTAAATTATTAACGAATATTTTAAATGTCATCCCAGGTTTAGGTTTAGGTGATTTAATTAAGATTCTATTAGGGAACGCAATTCCTTTAGGAAAGTTAATTCCAACAGGATATATCAATCCGAAGATAGTGAATTGTAATGTAAATGGTTTAACGATTTCAACAGCATCCGATAAAGAATATGCTGGTGGATTTATTGGTATGCAAAAGGGTGCTATTGTAGAAAATTCTTCTGTAACAGGTGGTACGAATACAATTAGTGGAAAGAATTTTGTAGGTGGCTTTGTTGGTCTAGCTCGTGATGATGTGATTGAAGGAACACTATCAGGTGCATTGGATATAGAGACAAAACTTCCTAAGATGAATACGGAAAGCTTGCTTCTAAATTGTTCATTAAATAACGCAGTTGTGTCTGTTTCTGGTGAAAGTTATATTGGTGGTTTTGCCGGAGGATTGGCCAATGCATCAACTGTCAATTGTAATGTTAAATCGGATAATGCACTTACTGTAACGGCTTCTGGAAATTATGCTGGTGGTTTTGCAGGAATTGCATCTCTTGGATGGGCTGCTGACTTAGGTAAAGATGACACAAAAGATAACTTACTTGGCGGTGTAGTTGATCTTGTTGTAAAACTTTTGAGTAGTAATCCTGGAGCAACTTCATCTTTACTTTCTCTTGCTGGTGTAAATCCATCACATATCTTAGGATGTTCTGTAAATGCTTCACTTCAAGTTAGTGGTAAGGACTATGTTGGTGGTATTACAGGTCGAGGCAATGGTGCATATATAGCACAATCTAATGCAGATAATTTACAGAAAATATCATATTGGAAAAATAATGTTTATGATGTTGGTTCTGTTCAAGAGATTGATATCTCTTTAACTGGATTATCCAGTGTTACAGGAAATGATTATGTTGGTGGAATCGCTGGATCAATGGGTACAGCTAGTGTTGCTGGTTTATTAAATACAACGCTTGGTGTTGCATCTTATCTTGCATTTACTGTAGATAATGTTCATGTAAATGGTGCAGGGAATGGATTTACTGTTACGGGAAATGAACGTGTTGGCGGTGGATTTGGAGATGCGATTGGTGGTTCGATAACAACTGTTAGCATCAATGATTTAGCTTCTACTGAAGGCAATAACTTAGTAGGCGGATTTATAGGTCTTTCTGGTCCTGGCGATTTGGCGGGAGCAGATGGTGGATTGACTGTTAATCTATTAGGCTTGAATTATTTGTTGAAACTGAATAATTTGCTCTCTCTAGGACAAGCAATTGAAGTTAAGATTAATAAAGTAAATGTGAATGGAGTCACAAATGGATTTACGGTACACGCAAAGGGTAGTCGTGATTCTAATTCTGTTCGTGATTATAGTGCTTCTGGTTTTATCGCAAAAAGTGGAAGTACTAAAGTAGAGGATTCTCATGTAACAAATCTAAAATCAGTGAAAGCTGCAGATAATGGCGGATATGCTTCAGGATTTGTGGCTATTTCAAAAACGGGTGGTCTAGCAGATGTTGCTGATGACAATTCAATTAAATCATTGATTGAGACTAATGGTTTAGTAAATGCTGTAGGATATTTAATTCCTAAATATACAAATTGCACGGTTTCTTTTGTGAATGGTGGAAGTGTTACAGCAGATGTTGCTGGTGGTTTTGCAGCAGATTTCCAAAGTGGAACAGTGGATAATAGTTTGCGTGGTGAAAATGATTATTATGCTGTATATAATTTAGACTCTGTGAATGGTCAAAGTTATGCTGGTGGCTTTGGTGGAAATGTTTATTCTGGAGCATTGGCGGATGCTGGTAAAGGTATTAGTGTTCTAGGAAATATTAATGGTTTAAATATAAATATTGGAGAACTGTTAAATTTAGTAAATGCATATGTTCCAATTATAAAGTATGCAGGTGTTAAATCTGATAATGGATTTACAGTATCGGCTAATAAATTTAAATCGGATGATACGAATTCTGGTAGTGCAGGTGGCTTTATTGGCTATGGCAGTGGAGTTCAGGTTAGTCATTGTGATGTAACAAATTTAAAACATACAAAGGTAACACCTCCTAAAGATTTAGAGGGTGAAGATAGTTCAAATTATTTTGGTCAGGAAAGTACATATGCAGTAACGGGAGCTAGATATGCCGGTGGATATATTGGATATATGAATATTGGTTCTGCTGCTTCGGTTGGAAAAGGCTTGAAGGTTTTAGATACAGCGATTGGCTTGAATGATGTATTGGATGCATTAAATGTTGTGGTTTCTACAATAGAACATTCGGATGTTACTGGAGGACCTGGTGGTTTTGCGGTTAGAGCCTCTATGAAAAATACAGCTTCTGATGCTTCGGATAATGATGTATTAGGAGATGCCGGTGGATTTGTTGGTAAGATTTCTGGTGGTCATATTCAGAATTCAAATTCTTATAACTTCTCATATATCATTGGTCAGATTACAGCTGGTGGTTATGTTGGAGATTTACAGCCAGGTAGTGTGGCAGATGCTTTGGGAGAAACAAGTATACTAGGTGGTCTTGTCAATACTAAAGAAACACTGGCATCTCTTGCAGAAGATTTTGTTCCTACAATTCGAAACAGTTCTACAACGTGTATTCCTTGTGGTGGTGCAGTTCGTGCAGATGCAATTTCTACTACAACAACTCAAAGAGGTATGGCTGGTGGTTATGCTGGTCATAATGAAGGCGGTCATATTTGGGGCAATAATACAAACAAATGGAAAGGTCAAGATTACACTGGACCAAAAAGTACATGTAAGGCTGTTCGTATTCGATCTGTTTACGGAAAAGAGATTGCCGGTGGATTTACTGGTTTAATGGAATCGGCAGATACAGCAAAAGCTGGAAGCTTATCTTTATTATGGGGATTGGTAAAAGTTGATAACATCTTAGGCGCATTAAGTGTTGTTTATCCAACTGAAGAAAACACAGAAGTCTATGGTCCGCTTGCATTAATGGATTTAAATACATGGAATTCATGGGTTGAATATGTAGGTAAGTATGGTGGCTATGGTAGTGATTTCAGCAACTTAGTTCAAAGTGGAAAGATAAATACTCAAGAAGATTTGGATAAGATTCTTGGTCAATATGTCTATGGCTATAATGTTGTAGCTGGAAGAACTAACTACCGTGATGAGACGATTCTTTCAAATGGTGGTGCAGCTGGTGGCTATGTGGGTTCCATGTTAACAGGAACTATCACGAATGGTCAAGCTCATGATACTAAGTTAGTTAAAGGACTTCGTTGTGCAGGTGGATTTGCCGGAGAAATGATCAATGGTGGTGCTGCAAATCTTGGTGGTACAAGTATTTTAGGATTGAATTTACAACTAGGACAGATGCTTGAAGTTTTAAATGTATTTGTACCAGTAATCAAACAATCTTCAGTCGAAGGCTATCAAAGTGGTCTTATGGTTCAGTCAAATGGAAATAATGATAAAGATCTTCTTGGATATGCGGGTGGCTATGTTGGAAAACTGATTGGTGGTCAGATCTGGGGTGATGACACATTGCGTTGTAAAGTCACAAAGCTTAGACGAGTAGATGGTAAAAGTTATGTTGGTGGCTTTGTAGGCAGTTCAAAACCTGGTAGTGTGGCTACAGTAGATCCTGTTCGAGGAGAAGGGTTATTCTTGACCAAGCTTTTAGAGAAGTTATTAGACACACCAACAGATTTAATTAATGTATTAAACGCTACAGTCGCAACCATTCGATATGCAGATGTTGAAGCATGGAATGACTGGGGTGTTATCGTCAATGGAGCTTATGATGGTGGAGGCAAAAACACTTCTTATGCCAAAGCTGTTGGTGGTTTTGCGGGAATGCTTGAAGGAACCGTACTTGGTAAAAAAGATGAAGCTTTAGCTGGTGTTACTGCCCAAAATATTCGTTCTGTAGTATCTGGTGAATATGCCGGTGGATGTTTTGGAATTGCGGATGTTGCAGGTGTTGCTAATATCAGTGCAGGTAGTGAAACGTCTTTATTGGATAAACTTTTAAAACTAGGACGAGTCGATGTACTGGATGCGTTTAGAAGCTATGTATATTACGGAAATGTAAGTGGAAGTAAAGATGCAGGTCTAAGCGTGAGTGCTAATATTGCTAAAAAGTATGGTCAAAACAATGAGGTTACATATAGCGGAACTGCTGGTGGTTTTGGTGGTTCACTATTAAATGGTTCAGTTAAAAATAGTAAAGTAACGAACTTAAGTAATGTAAGAGGGTTAAATAGCGTCGGAGGATTTGTCGGCTATTCTGGAAAGAGCGGAGTAGTTAAGGCAGACAAGATTGACGTTCTTGGAAACAATACAGGACAGTTACTTGGTGGAGCACTTGGAGTTATGGATATTTTTGGCTCTCACATTGATGACTGTACAGTTACAGGAACAGATGACGGTTACACCGTGCAGAGTACAAATGGAGATGAGCAGATTGCCGGAGGATTTATTGGATATGCAAATCTTGCAAGAATGTCGAATTGTACAGCAGGTGACAAAACGAACCAGAAAATTGGACTGAAACAGGTAGCGTCAGGTGGAACAGCCGGCGGCTTTGCAGGACGAACAAGTTTCGCTTATCTTGCAGATTTGAAGTTGGATTCTGGAGCAGTGAATGTAATAGTCTCACTTGTTAATAAACTTATAAAGGCATTGTATCTGGATAAAATCCAGGACTCCAATCTTCTGAATATTAATCTTGGAATTATTAAAGTGGATGCACTGTATGCTGGCAAACTGCTTCACGTAAATCTGCTTGGACTGGATATTTCTGTAGGACTTTCAAAGAAGTCAACAGATAACAAGCAGCAGACAGATCTTGCAATTATTACGATTGGAGATTCATCCATCAAACTTCCATGTGATGAAAATGGACTTTTGGATGATAATGATGCCAAATCCAATATCAGTGTGAGTCTGATCAAGGCGAATCGAACAAGAATTACAGATAGTAATGTCTACGGTGTCAGTCATGGATATGATGTCTATGCCGGTGGAGCCGGAAATGATAAAGATGGTTCTGCAGAGGATGGACGTAGCGGCGGTTTTGTTGGATTCAATGACGAAGGGCTTTTAAAGAACAACAACATGTATTACTGTGATGTGGTTCGTGGAACAAAAGATCTTGTCGGTCCATTTAGCGGAAAAAGTGAACTGAATACGGTATATGACTTCAATAGCCAGGAAAAGGTGGAAGGCGAAAAGAACAATTATCGTATTTATAGAAAATTGGATCAATCTTTAGATGAAATTAAAAAGAATAACAGTATCTTGAACAGCAGTCATGAAAAGGATGAAGCAAGCGGATGGGATATTTATACAATAGGACATATGGATAAGGTAAAGATCTTTGAGACTTTAAAGAATGCTGTTCTGACAAGCAAGAGTGATTCAGTGAAAGCAGATCTTAATGCCTATGAATCACCTGCAAAAGCAGTATTGATGTCAGATACTAAAACAACATTGAACACAGGAGATAGTGATACACCGGAACCATCCGAGTCACAGGATCCATGTGATGAGTACATCAAGCTGACAATCAATAAAGTTTGGAAGGATCTAAACAATCTGGATAAAAAACGTCCGGTTAATATTAAGGTAACGATATCTCGTGCCTGGACAGATGCAGCAGGAAAAGAACAGACAGAAACTGTTTCAGGATATGAGAACTATATTATAAGTGGCTCTAGTGATAAATCTACCTGGCAGGAGGTCATCAATGGACTTCCAGCATATACGACGGATGAAAATAAAATCATTCACTATTACACATATTCCGTTACGGAAACGGAAATAAAAGGATATACAACTACAATCGAAACTTCTAAAGATGGATTTACCTTCACGATTATCAACCGGCATTTTGCATTGCTTCCGGATACTGGAGGCGAGGGCATTATGATGTTTATCATAGCAGGTGGCCTGTTGTTAGCGTTCCTGCTTTATACCGGACGCAGAAGAAAACGGAAACAGACGATGTAGGAAAGGGGGAGCAGGGTCATGAGAGAGATATGGCTGCGTGGGGAACTTCCACCATAAAGGCTGAAAGAATCCCAAGCGAACTAATAAAAAATCAAAAGAAAGTGAGAAGAGGAACATGAAGAAATTAGTATCAAGATTTATGGCAGTTCTGATGGTAATGACCATGATACTGTCCATGAGCATGACTGCATTTGCAGCAGAAGATCCAAAAGGCACTCTGACTGTCAACAATACAGTGGCAGGAAAGACTCTGGATCTGTATCAGATTTTTACAGCAACAAAAAGTGGCGATAACGTAGCATATACACTGAACAGTGCATATGATGGATTCTTCAAAACAAAAGTAGAGAATGGTTCATCTTTATCTGGCGAAGCTTTAAGTGAAGCGGCATATAACTATGTTAAAACACAGGTCGGAACAGCTGGAAGTAATGGCGCAGCGTTTGCAAAAGATATCATGGGATGGATTCTTGGAAATACTACAACTGTAGAGGCTACTCATACAACTGCAACTACAGGCGCTGACACTACAGTAATTAGTGGTCTGGCATATGGATACTATGTAGTTTATCCATTAGGTGCCACAGATACATCTACAGCACCTGGAAATGAAACAGTAAAATCCGTAGCTTCTTTAGTCAGCGTTACAGGTACTGATGCTACAGTTAATATGAAGAGCAATTACCCGACAGTAGACAAGAAAATCATTCCGGCACAGAGTGGAAGTGGCGCTAAAGTTGATGCTATTGTGAACGATAATTGGGAAAACGTTAGTCATATGGGATTAGATGAAGATGACGAAAATGAGTCTGAGGATACCATCGCACCACGTGGCGCAGCAGATGAAAAGAAAGCCGGAGATTTTGGAATTGGCGATACCGTCACTTACCAGCTGACTTCTAAAGTGCCGGATATGACAGGATATAATTCTTATACTTTTAAATTTAGCGATACTTTGTCCAAAGGACTGGACTTAAAAGAAGTACTATCTGTAAAAGTTGGAAATACAACACTTACTGCTAAGAAAGCAGGAACTAATACATATGCACTTGCATATGACCAGGCTAAACGTACTTTAACAGTTACCTTAAATGATTTCTATAATTCCTATAAGAATCGTACAGGTGAGACAATCACAGTTGTTTATACTGCAACCTTAAACAAAGATGCTGTTATCGGTATGAATCCAAATACCAACAAGGCGGTCGTTGAATACAGTAATAACCCGACAACAGGTGGAACAGGTACATCTGAGCCAAGCATCGTAGATGTACATACCTTTGATTTCACAATTTATAAATATTATTTAAAAGACCAGAGTAATAAAGAAGATAAGACTGCACTTGCAAAGGCAGAATTTGAGCTTTATAAGGGAAACACAGAAGGTACTGCAGCAGATGAACAGGCGAAGGTTAATATTGTAGACGAAGGAAACGGCGTATACCGTCAGGCAACAGCCGATGAAGCTAAAGCAGCAGACTTTACTTCTGCAAAGATTGTGTCTGATGCTGATGGTAAAGTTCTTGTAAAAGGTCTTGAAGCTGGAACTTACTACTTAAGAGAGACAAAAGCTCCAGAAGGATACAATAAACTTCTCAGCGACATCAAAGTTGTGATTGAAGCAAATTATGATACAACAACTGGCAAACTGACAAACTATACTGTAACTTATACATACAATGGTAATCCAATAACTGTAACAAATACTGATAAATTAACTTCCCCAGAAGTACCTGTAGAAAACAAAACAGGTGCACAGCTTCCATCCACTGGTAGCAAGGGAGCGCTTATGGTAACACTGGCTGGTATCGTTCTTTTCGGCGTATTAACAGCAAGCAAAGCTTTTGGCAAAAAGAAAGCAAAAAACTAAGGCATTCTGAAGTTTAAGAATGGATAAAAAGACAGTTCATCTTCCCGGTATCGTACCGGGAGGATGTCTGCTTTTTCTGAAATGTCCAGTGTGGACTGGGTATTTCAGAAGAAACAGACGAAAAGGTGAAAGGTATTATGAAGAAAGTAGTAAAAATACTAAGAGGAATTGGATATCTGGCGGCATTTTCTTTAATCCTGTATCCGGTAGTGAGCAATTACATCAATCAGATGAACAGCACAACGATTGCTACAGATTATGAACAGGAAGTTTCTCATCTGTCGGAAGAACAGGAAAATGCCATGATCGAGCAGGCACAGGAATACAATGAAAGCCTGATTGGAATTGGTTCCATAGCAGATCCATTTTCAGAAAGCAATGAAAACCAGACAGAAGATGATGAGTATAACAAACTTTTGAAAATTGATGATACTGGAATGATGGGATATATTGATATCCCAAAGCTTGATGTTGTTCTTCCGGTTTATCATGGAACATCCGAAAAAGTACTGCAGTCAGGTGTAGGACATCTGAAAAACACCTCGCTTCCGGTAGGCGGTGAGAGCTGTCATGCGGTATTATCCGGACACCGTGGACTTGCAAATGCCAAGATATTCACCGACCTGAACAAGATGGAGGTTGGAGATGTATTTTATATTAAAGTTCTTCATCATACCTTTGCCTATCAGGTGGATCAGATTCTGACAGTATTGCCATCAGATACAGATTCTTTACAGATTGAAAAGGGCAAGGATTATGTAACACTGGTCACATGCACTCCTTATGCAGTTAACACGCACAGACTGCTTGTACGTGGCACTAGAATTCCGTATGAAGAGGCACAGAAGATAGATGAGGAAGTTGGTCTTCAGCGCACAATCCCATTCAATTTGATTCTATTGATTGCTGGAATTGTTGCTTTAATCATCATATGGGTGAGCATTAAGTTACATAAACGCAGGAAGGAGAAAAAACATGAGCAGAATAAGTAAACGTAAGCGAATATATATGTGTATGGCCAGTGTGATGTGTATGCTTTTACTCCTCATTCCGTTACCTGTGTCTGCGAATGATCTGGGAAGTATATTATTAAAAGCAACGGTTGAAGATGAGACCACGGTATATAAGTTAAGTAATACTGAATTTACGATGTATCAGGTTGGAACATATAAAAATAATTCATGGGCATTAGTGAGTGAGGTTGTAAAGTCTGGAGTCATATTTGATTTTGATGATTCTTCCGCTCAGGCAGAAGCTGCAAAAAAACTGGAAAAATATGTACAGGATAACAACATCAAAGGAATGTCCGGAAAGACCAACTCAGACGGAGAAGTTATGTACAGAGATCTGGAAAAAGGAGTGTATCTTTTTGTCCAGACACAAAAAACACAAATTAGCAATCAAGTATATCAAAGCGAACCTTTTATCATAACAGTTCCAGGTAATTATGATGGTCAGATAATTTGGAATGTAACGGCAGAACCTAAATTTAAAAATGAATCGATACCACCAATTACCACGAATACGCCACCAGTTTCAGAAGAAACATCGGGTGATAAAAGCAGTCGCACTCCAAATGTAAAAACGGGGGACGATACGAATGTAATTATGTGGCTTTCCTTAATGGGAATATCCTTAGTCATATTTAGTGTTTGTAAAAGAAAAGTCCATAAATAATATGAGAAGATCGGGAAATCCCGGTCTTTTCGTTTCGTTATATAACTGGCATAACCCAAAAACAAATACCTCCGGAGGTGCACCATATGGCGTCACCTAGGAGGAAATGGGTTTTAAACCATGGGAAGATTTGGAAGAAAATGAGAGAGTTGCCAGTGCAATCTTATTTATCTCTTGTGACAGAAATAGGTTCCCGTTTTGCTGGAAGTAAGTCTGAACTGATCTCAGGAGCATCGAGCAGTGCAGTGAAATTTTGTCGGATGATATCCAGTGTCTTTTGCTTTTTCTGCAACTCCTTTTTCCCCGGACAGTAGCAGCCTGTTCAGATTCAAGATTTTCTATCCTCTTTTGGATTTTATTAGAGCTTGGGATTTTGGTAACACCGAGATTCTGAAGCTTTTTTTTAGTGAATCGTGGAGTTTGTATTCTTCCTGATGTTTGCTGCGGTATGCTTTTGGATTTTTAGCAGATTTGCAATCTTCAATTACTTTACGGCAGAGCCGGTAAGAATCACAGTGTTTTTGAATGACTTTCTGCGTGCTCAGCTCCCATGTTTTTTGTTTTTGATTCTATCATCTTCCTGCGAATCAGCTTTTTTTCTTCAGGGGAAACACAAAACAAAATCTGTATATTTCTTTTTCTCTTTGCCATAGGCAGATTCTCCTTTCTTTGGTTCTTCGAAGTAGTGATTTCTGTGTTTTTAATTTAGGGCAGGGTTCCCTAAATTGTTGGTTTTCCGGAAGTGTATATACACTTCCTGTCCTTGCTATTTACCGGTGGCACAGCCGCCGGAAGAGAGTCCTTAAAAAAGATCCCTCTATAAATAAGGTACTGAGAGAAGAAAAAGAGGACATCGAAGCTCAGAAGTATGACGCAGGCATGATTCTGTGGTATAGTAAAATCTGAACGAAAAAGAAGAAAAGAGGTCAAACCGATGCCACGGAAAAACCATAAGATGATAGATGGGAAACATAAATCCAAACGATCGGATATCAACAAACGTGTCAGAAAATCTCTGAATGAAAAAGAAGAGAGCCGGATTGAGAAGGTCTGTTTTATGAATATGTGTATGATTCAGGATCATAAAGGAAATGTACTGGCTCTGGATAAAGTAAATGATAGCTATACCGGTACGACTTTCCCAGGTGGTCACGTAGAAGCAAATGAGATTTTTCAGAAGTCTATGATTCGGGAAGTCTGGGAAGAAACAGGACTTACGATCGAAGCACCGAAGCTTGGAGGATTATATCATTGGCATAAGGGCGGAGTGCATTATGTCATTACCCTGTATAAAGCAGATAAGTTCACCGGAGACTTGAAGAGTTCTGAGGAAGGAAGAGTTTATTGGATTCCGCTGGAAGAGTTAAAAACAAAAGAACTTGCTACAGGTATGAAACACGTTTTAAAGATTCTGGAATCAGAGCAGGTGGATGAGTGCTATATGCATCTGGAAGTAGATGGATATGTGGGAGATTTGTATTAAAGAATTACATGAGAAATGGCTGCCTGCTCATTGGAGAAAAGACGGCCATTCTTTATAAGATACATCATTCATCTATTCTGTTTTTTGCTGTTCACTTTTAGAAGTGAAATTAATATATTTGGCACGTTGTAAAATCAAAATAACTGCATCAATGCTTTCTGGATTGGAAAAGCTCATGATAAAAAGGTTCTTCGTTAAATTCCATGGGTTCGAACCCAGAATTCTGATCTGGATTCTTGAGTATATGGATGGGACGTGCACTCTGATTATAAAATGCTAGTTGTGCGGAATCTGCAGTGTTACCAATGACACCAATACCTACGTCACCTTTTCCAAAATCTATTCTACGTTTATTTAAGTTGATCATATTCCAAACTCTCCTTTTTTCAAAATAGCATATTTAGTAATTTTCTATTACTCCCGAAGTAGGGATATCTTTTAAAAAGTCACTGTTGGAAGTAATCGGAGAATCTACAATCTGAACGCCGCTTCGTTTCATCATTTGGAATTTGAAATCAAGAAGTTCCGGTGGAACTTTCAGTTCGGCGGCAGCCTGGAAAAAGGACATATCAGCGTTAAGCATCTCCAGGACATCTTCATCCTCCAGAAGATAATCAGCGGCAAAGCAATTCGCTTCATATTCACATTGTGATACTCCATCGAATAATTCAAAATCATGAAAACACTTGATCTGAAGGGTTTTCTGATGAAGGAGTGCGTGACCAATCTCGTGGATCAGGATAATCTGCTGTATGATTTCCGGCAGGTCGCAGTTAATGACGATGCAGGTCTTTCGACATTCCCGCATACAGAAGCCTTTACAACAGTTTGGATCAGTTCCAAGCGGAAGCTTCTTACCAATAATATGAAATGAAGTTGACGGATGAAAGCTGGATCAGCTATCAGCAAGGAAAAGGCAATGAAGAATTTCAGAAGTATATGGAAGATCTGACGGATATGCAGAATCATGTACTGCTGTATTTGCAGAGTTTTTGCAGTCTGGAAGAAAAAGGTGTGAAGGAGAGACGAGAACAGCAGGTGGCAGAGAAAAATGAGAGCAGAGAAGCTGTGCCAAGAGCTGGCGTTGATGCAAAAACAGCAGTTAAGGATGAAGGAAAAGCAGGGAAAAGATAAGCTGGAGAGAGGAGCTGATTGGGTGTAAGGACAGTGTAGAATAAGTATAACGAGTCGGAGGTCATGAAGATTATTGTGACCTCCGGCTTTTTGTAAATTGTTAAAAGAATTATATTGTTATATGATTTCGTAAGTGATATACTTAAACATAAGGAAAACCGTGTGAAATTACAGTTTGCTTTTTGCACGGTTTCTTTTATACATGGCTGTTAGTTAAAACTAACAACAGAACGATGTGAAAGTACTTTTGACTATACAGAAAGGAATACATAATGCTAATGAATGTTTTTGAAGGTATATTGATTCCATTTGTTGGAACAACGCTAGGTGCAGCATGCGTGTTTTTTATGAGAAAAACACTTAGCAAGTTACTGCAACGTGCACTTGCAGGGTTTGCAGCAGGTATAATGGTTGCTGCTTCAATCTGGAGTCTCCTGATTCCGGCAATTAAACAATCTGAGAATATGGGAACTTTATCGTTTGTTCCGGCAGTTTTCAGAGATATTGAGGCATGCTCATATACCATACCAGAAAGTAACGGATATGCATCTATGGCAGCTTTGTCATCTTGCTATGGTGGTACCGATTGCAGATGCGTATTATGAATCAGATGATCCGGAGAAAGTAGAAAAAGAATGGAAAATTATGAGGAAAACAGCAGAAAGGCTGAAAAGAAATTTTAATTTTTTGCGAAAACAAAAGGGTAAACTGTCACCTTGGAAAATGAATATTTTTTGCTTTTTACCCTTGCCATTTTTAGCAAATATGCTGGTAGTTACATTTGGAAGCAGTTTTGGAGATAAATTTATGTATCAACATGCTATGAAGGCACCAGATGAAATGAGGGAATTGCATAAGCAGTTTTATGCTTATATGAAAAAAATGAAGAAATGCGAATGCAAGGCGAAAAAGGTACAGTGATTGGAGAAAAAAGCATGAAAAATGAAGAATATAAAAAAATATCAATTAAAGAGTTTACAAAAGCAGCAGGAAGATATGAAAGTAACCATGCTGGCATTTACGAAATGTGCAAGAAGGATTATCCGGATATTCTGGAAGAATTAGAGAAGGAGCCATTTAGAGATTTATTAGATGCAGGCTGTGGGCCTGCTCCGATGATTTCTTTATTAGCAGAAAAATATCCAGACCGACATTATACAGGACTGGATCTGACTCCTGCCATGATTGAACAGGCAAAAAAGAAAAATATTCCAAATGCAACATTTGTTGTAGGAGATTGTGAGAACTTTCCTTTTGAAAACGATTCATTTGATGCAATTATTTGTTCTATGAGCTTCCATCATTATCCGGATCCACAGGCATTTTTTGATAGTGTGAAAAGATGTCTTCGCCCAAATGGAAGATTGATACTGAGAGATGTGACGAGTGACAATAAAGTATTGGTATGGCTAATGAATACATTGGAAATGCCGTTGGCAAATATATGCGGACATGGAGATGTCCAAGTGCCAACAAGAGATGTGGTCATAAAATGTTGCAAAAAAGCAGGATTAAAAGTAGAAAAATTTGAAATTCGTAAAGGTATGCGAATGCATTGTGTTGTGAGAAAACCTATGGGAAAGGCGATAAGAAATGAAAGATAAGTATCTTAGGGAAACACGAATGGTTGATTTTTCTAATCCGGCAATTCAAAAACTTATTCAAAATATGAAATGGAAGGAAATGGGTGAATTTGAAAGGATTAAGGCAATCTACAACTATGTAAGAGATGATGTTTTATTTGGATATAATATTGATGACGGAATTTCAGCTTCAAAAGTACTTGCAGATGGTTATGGACAATGTAATACAAAAGGAACTTTATTTATGGCACTTTTACGTGCCTGCAATATTCCATGCAGAGTACATGGTTTTACGATTGATAAAAGATTGCAGAAAGGGGCTATGACCGGGTTTGTTTACCGTAATGCTCCAAAAAGTATTTTCCATAGCTGGGTAGAAATTAATTTCGAAAATCAGTGGTACGAACTGGAAGCATTCATTTTGGATAAAACCTACATAAAGAAGTTACAGGAACAAAATTCGGAATGTACAGGTGCATTTTGCGGTTATGGAGTAGCAGTCAAGGATTTCAGAAATCTCATTATTGAGTTTGATAGGAACAATACTTATATTCAGAGCGAGGGAATCAATCAGGATTTTGGTGTATATGATTGTCCAGATGAACTGTTGAAGGAACATCATCAAGAAATTTCAGCCTTTAAAGCATTTGCTTATAGACATATTGGAAGACACCTCATGAATCATAATGTCAGGAAGATTAGAGAACGATAGTTTTAAGCTTTTAGAATTAAAATTAAATTTGGAGGGTAAGGAGTTCTCTGAAAAATGCACATATTACTTGTATTGATTACAGCATGGATATGCTTGAACAAGCCAGAAAAAGACTTGGTAGTCATGCGCATTCCCAACTCTCCGGAATTTCAAACGGCACATCATCTGCAATACATACCGGCTCGCTCTTTCCAACCTTTTCATAAGGCAAATTATTGATACTTAATAAAGCAATATATGCTATACTGAAAATAGTTGTAATTCATTATAAGTATCAGATAAACAGTTAAGGCAGGAGAACTTGTAGAAGATGATAGAAGAGAAGCAAGACAGTCTATGCTTGATGCTTATCCATCTTTACAGAATATGTACTCAGCAGATGATGGAAATACAGAGGTGTTCTATTTTAAGAATGCGACAGCTACATTTTCATCATTTACACATGAACCGGAAGTAGTGAAGTTCTAAGGATAACATAAAATGGCGAAAAGTAAGAAGAAAAAAATACATAAAAAGATAGATGGTCAGCTTTTACAGATGAACAAGAAGTTTAGTAATCTCAAGATGAAACAGAAGGATAAGATTACAGGCTGGGTGTATGAAGAATACAAAAAGTATGTAACAGAACATGGTAAAGCACCTGATTCGCTGGCAGATGAACAGATTGTTGAAGCTGTACTTGATAAGATAAATGAGGCACAAATCTGGATACCAGATGGAGAAATATACGATTATTATCGAAGAAAGAAACCACATCTTCAAAAGAGGCTGGATAATGAAAAGGTGATTAAGTTTAAATCTTATGTCAACTTTTATAAAAGCATTGTTGATCAGGACAGGGCATCTGTTGTTATATGCAATCTTAAACATGAGATTATTTACATGAATCCGGCAGCTGTTATCAGTTATGCGAAGCGAGGTGGCGATAAACTTATTGGAAGAAGTCTGTTAGATTGTCATAATCCGGAATCAAGAGATAAAATACAGCAGGTAGTGGACTGGTTTGCAATAGATGAAAGGCATAATATCGTTTATACTTTTCACAATGAAAAACAGAATAAAGATGTTTATATGGTGGCACTCAGAGATGATGGGAAGTTGATAGGATATTATGAGAAACATGAATATCGAAATGCAGAGACTATGAAACAATACGATTTATGGTGATGATATGACGAAGGATGAATGGTACAAACAGTTATTTGAGCGACTGGACAATTCCAAGTTCCGAAGCAGTTTTCATCTAAAGCAGAAAGATATTGATTACATAAACGAAAAAGGTTGCGGTTGTCCAGTGGACGACCCTGCGTAGCAGAAGCAACGACCGGGCCGGGAGGCGAGACATGGAGAGAATCAGACAACATGCAGAGGATTTTATCTCAAAAAGAAATGGAGAGGCACAAGTGCAGATATTTGTAGATGCAGATGCATGTCCGGTAGTAGGTATTATCGAGACAATAGCAGAGAAATATAATATTCCAACTACATTGCTGTGTGATACGAATCATATTTTGTATTCTAATTATAGCGAAGTGATTGTAGTAGGGGCAGGAGCAGATGCAGTAGATTATAAACTGATCAGTATCTGCCATAAAGGAGATATTGTCGTATCACAGGACTATGGTGTAGCTGCAATGGCACTGGGAAAAGGTGCATATGCCATTCATCAATCGGGTAAATGGTACACGAATAACAATATTGATCAGATGCTCATGGAACGTCATTTGAATAAAAAAGCCAGAAGAAGTTCCCATAAGAATCATATCAAGGGATCGAAAAAACGAACAGAAGAAGATGATGTAAGGTTTGCACAGTCTTTTGAAAAAATGCTCATGATGGTACAGGAAGTAGTTTTTTAAAATGGCAAGACTTTCTTTCATGCCATTTGGTGCAAGTGTGATAGGGTAGAGCAATAAAACAGATTAGATGGAAAAGCAAGAGGCACCGTTAAGTAGGTACCTCTTCTTTTTAAAGAGTTGGCTCTTTTTCTGATACAGATATTTGCATTTCCGGAGCATTGAGCAGTGCTGCAAACAAGAACAGTGCTTTGGCAAAAATGTTAAAGAGGGACCTACATCATCAAATTTGCTTGAGATGTCGGGTTCTCTTTTTGTTTGCATAATGATATACTTTTATCGTGATAAAAAAAGCACGTACAAAACTCATAGGAGAAAGATGTATACTTATGACAACATTTGGTGATAAAATTAGGGAGTTGCGAAAAGAGAAATATGAGTTACCACCGGAAGCAATCAGGGAAATGATTATTAACGCCCATTGTCATCGTAACCTGTTAGATGAATCCTGTATTCAGGTCGCAGTTTATGATGACAGACTGGAGGTGACTTCTCCAGGCGGATTATATAACGGATTGACTTATGAAGAAGTTATGAATGGTCACTCTAAGATTCGGAATAAAGGAATTGCCAATATATTCAGTCAGATGGGACTCGTAGAAGCATGGGGAAGCGGAATTAAAAGAATCCTTAATGCAGCAGAAGAGTATGGACTTCCGAAACCGAGATTTCAGGAATTCGATAATATGTTTCGGGTAGAGCTGTTCCGAGTCAATCCAATAACTGACCAAGCTAACCAAGCTACTGACCAAGCTAACCAAGCTACTAACCAAGCTAACCAAGATTTAGAGAGATTAGACCAAGTGGAAGATGAAAATGTACTGAGTGAGAAAGAAATAGAAATTCTGAATCTTGTACGTATGCAACCTTCAATCACGCAGAAAGAAATGGCCAATGCGTTAGATTGGAATCTTGCTAGTGTGAAGTATTATATAACTAAATTGAAGGAAAAGAATTATCTGAAGAGGCAGGGAAGTAGCCAAAAAGGGAAATGGGTGATATTAACAAAACGAGATTGATACTTGTGCTAGTATCTTATGCAGGGAGACATTATCAGACTATGAATAATGTAATATTCTAGGCATTGGATCTCCTGTACGCAAGAGAAGAACAACAAAATAATAAAGAGTAAAATGGAGTTATTTTGGAGTTTATTTCTTCATAAGCGGTGCGAAAAACACAAATCAGAACACGTGTATGAAGTATAAACCTCTAATAACAGCTTTTGCGTGTCATGAAACGCAGTCTGCAAAGGAGTTTGAATAAACAAGTAAAAAGCCGTGAGACCTTATAAAGGGTTTCACGGCTTTGAATTAATACATAACAGCATAGCATTCTTTACTCTATAAGAAGTTTAGTAAATAATGCCATCGTCTGTAGTAAATCCTTCAAGCGAGTTCTCTTTTACCTGAATACAGATATAAGTGAGTTCGGAATCTTTTGAAGCAAAGAACTGACGCTTACCTGCTGGAGAAATCCTAAGCCAATCTCCAGTGGTAAGATTGATTTCTTCATCATCAATAATAGCTTTTCCCTTACCAGCAATAATTCCGTATATTTCTTCATTATTTTTGTGTGAATGGATAAATGGAACACTTGCTCCAGCAGGAAGTTTGTTAATGCTGATTTCAGCTCCTGTTAATGAGAGTGTTTCATGAAGTTCTACTCTGCCTTCATTCCCAATATTTGTTTTTGCGTAATTTGCCATGTTTATTACCTCCAGATATATATTTGCAATTTTCGATTGCTTATCTATAATTTACTGATTTACACATGCAAAAACAAGTACGCACTTTTTTATAACTACACACTCTAAAATGTATGTGCTATTATAAAATTGGAGGTGAATATGAAATGAAGACAAAAGATGAACTTCCTATCTGCCCGGTAGCAACGGCCGTGTCCCTTATAGGTGGAAAATGGAAACTTCTGATCATACGTAATTTAAAAGAACGTCCCTGGCGCTTTAATGAACTGCAGAGAGATATTGAAGGAATTTCACAGAAGGTACTGACAGATAGTCTCAGGCAAATGATTGATAACGGGCTTGTTTATCGGCATGATTATCAGGAGATGCCGCCAAAAGTAGAATATGGATTAACGGAACTTGGAAAAGAAATGTTGCCAATTATAGATGCACTAGCCGATTTTGGAAATTATTATAAATCAATCATAGACTGATTCTTTATTTGGAATTTAAGCAACATAGAAATCAGGATTTGAAGAAGATAGAATATTGAGAACATACGAGAATAAAGACGAACTAAAAACGAAATAAATAAAAGCTTTGTAAAGTATATTTCATCAAAAGTTACATATTAAAATTAACACAAAGGGAGAGGTGGTAGAATGAAAGCACATAAATATTGGTCACTTGGAGCATTACTCACAATGTTTGGCACTTTTTATACCGGATATAAAGGTTCAAAATCAGAACATAAGTATTTTGCGGTTAGTTCTTTGATTTGCATGGTTATGGCTATTTATTCAGGACATAAAATGCTTTCTGGGAAAAAGAAAATCAAGAAAGGATTGGCGAATGCAGAAAATGAATAATGAACCAACCTTGTGCCCACTGGGCACGAAGTTGGCACAGTTACTATGGTGTCAGGAGAAATTCTGGCATCTTTTTTATGTCTTTTTACACTTCAAAAAATAATCCAGGATAAATTAAAAAAAATTAATCATGATAATAATGTGATGATATCACAGAAAACAAATGAATTTCAGATTATAATAAAGCCATAAAAGAAAAAACAAGGAGGGCTGTAAAATGTCTGCTATTAATATCAATAAAAATAATTTTCAGAATGAAATAATGAATTCCGAGAAACCTGTTCTTTTGGATTTTTGGGCTCCTTGGTGTGCACCTTGCCGTATGTTGGCTCCTGTCGTAGAGGAGATTGCGAGTGAACGTGCAGATATCAAAGTTGGAAAAATCAATATAGATGAGCAGTCTGAACTAGCAAATAAGTTCGGTATTATGAGTATTCCGACTTTAGTTGTCATGAAAAATGGGAAGATTATTCAGCAGGTTTCCGGGGTAAGACCTAAGAATGCAATTTTAGAAATGCTTTAATGAGGAAAGGTGGGAAAAAGATGAAGGTAATAATCGTAGGTGGTGTAGCCGGAGGAGCTACAGCTGCAGCAAGAATACGCAGACTGGATGAATATGCAGAAATAACGGTATTTGAAAAATCTGGATATATATCCTATGCGAATTGTGGACTTCCATATTATATTGGAGATGTGATCACAGATCCGGAGGAACTTACACTACAGACACCCGAGAGTTTTTTAAAACGTTTCCGTATTAATATGAAAATTCATCATGAAGTTATCTCCATACATCCGGAACGTAAAACTGTTTCAGTGAAGAATTTAGAAAAAGGTGAAATATTTGAAGAAAATTACGATAAACTTATCCTTTCTCCAGGTGCAAAACCAACACAGCCGAGACTCCCTGGAGTAGGCATTGATAAACTTTTTACACTTCGTACAGTAGAAGATACTTTTCGGATAAAGGAATATATAAATAAGAACCATCCAAAATCGGCTGTATTGGCAGGTGGTGGCTTTATTGGTCTGGAACTGGCAGAAAATTTGAGGGAGCTTGGCATGGATGTTACAATTGTCCAGCGGCCTAAGCAGCTGATGAATCCTTTTGATCCAGATATGGCATCCATGATTCATAGTGAAATGAGAAAACACGGGATAAAACTGGTACTGGGCTATACAGTGGAAGGATTTAAAGAAAAAGACAATGGAGTAGAGATTCTATTGAAAGATAATCCATCCCTTCAAGCTGATATGGTAGTACTGGCAATCGGCGTTACACCAGATACAATATTAGCAAAAGAAGCTGGTCTGGAACTTGGCATCAAGGAAAGTATTGTAGTGAATGATAGAATGGAAACTTCTGTACCAGACATTTATGCTGCAGGTGATGCAGTTCAGGTAAAACATTATGTTACTGGCAATGATGCGTTAATCTCTTTAGCAGGACCTGCCAATAAACAGGGAAGGATTATTGCTGATAATATTTGTGGTGGTGATAGTCATTACTTGGGTAGTCAGGGAAGCTCCGTTATCAAAGTGTTTGATATGACAGCAGCCACTACAGGTATAAATGAAACCAATGCTAAAAAGTCAGGATTAGAGGTAGATACAGTAATTCTTTCTCCTATGAGTCATGCAGGTTACTATCCTGGTGGAAAAGTGATGACCATGAAAGTAGTTTTTGAAAAAGAGAATTATCGTTTGATTGGTGCTCAGATTATTGGATACGAAGGAGTTGATAAACGTATCGATGTGCTGGCAACAGCAATCCATGCAGGGCTGAAGGCAACCCAGCTGAAAGATTTGGATCTCGCATATGCACCTCCTTATTCCTCTGCCAAGGATCCTGTAAATATGGCCGGATTCATGATAGACAATATAGCAAAAGGGACCTTAAAACAATGGCATTTGGAAGATGTGGATAAGATTTCTAAAGATAAAAATGCTGTGTTGCTGGATGTGAGAACGGTAGATGAATTTAGCAGGGGCCATATTAATGGATTTAAAAATATTCCTGTAGATGAATTGAGGGAACGTATCAATGAAGTTGAGAAAGGAAAGCCTATATATCTGATATGCCAGAGTGGGCTGCGCAGTTATATTGCGAGCCGTATTCTGGAAGGAAATGGATATGAAACATACAACTTTTCCGGCGGATTTCGCTTCTATGATGCAGTGGTTAATGATCGTACGCTGATTGAAAGGGCATATGCATGTGGTATGGATTATTAGAAATAAACAAAAATATTTTTATAATTTTTTTGTAGCATAAAAAGATCCCCCATTTATTAGAATGACTTTCATAATTCTAATAAATGGAGGATTTTTTAGATATTATCTCAGTCGAGAAGACTCCCACCTCTTCAGGTGGTGAGTAATAGCAAATTTGTCTCAGTGGGAGTCTAATCTCCGACTGAGATAAACGCTCCGCGAGGATGCGCAGTGATTCTGATAGGAATATGTCAGCTTCGCTGACCAGAATCACGCGCCAAGTCTCACGGATGTTCGACTTGATACAAAAACAGTTTTATGATTTTTGTAGTGTTTCAAGTCTTTTCGAATCAAGGATTGTGATTTTGCCGCGGGAGAGTCTGACAAGCCCCTCGTCTTGAAAGTATCGAAGCATTCGAGTGATAACTTCCCTGTGGGAACCAAGATGATTGGCGATAGTTTCGTGAGTGATTTTCAATTCATTTGCACCTTCAATAGAGGTCTCTTCTAAAAGAAAAGAAGCAACACGCTTATCCAAACTCTTCCACATGATTTGTTCAATCAGCCACATGACATCAGAAAAACGGGTAGCCATTAACTCATTGGTATAGTTTGCAACGGGAGCAGATTCTTTCATGATACCTTTATAGATTTCAGCGGGGATGATCCAAAGATCAGTATCTTTTTCTGCTTCAATGGTTACTTCAAATTGAATGGATCGTATGATACATGAGGCGGATAAAAGACACATATCCATATCGAACAGACGGTAGAGTGTAATCTCCCGTCCTTCATCTGAAAGTATGTAAGTTCGAAGCTGCCCGGATTTAACCAGTAATAATCCAGTACAATCCAGGTTTCCGTTATGAATAACCGTTCCTTTTTTTACATGCTGTGTGATTAAATTATCTGAAAGTATTTTTTTTTGTGCTGTATTTAACTCATTCCATACTGGAAAATAATTTTCGAAGCCCATAACAGTTATCTCCTTTATGAACATAGTATACTTGCTTTTTTAAGATGCGTCAATTACATAATTGACATATGCCATAAATAAAAATATGTCACTTCAGTTATTAGCGTTCAAGGTAAATTCTTATGTAATAATATCACAGAAGAATTTACCTTTTTCAGGTACAATAGAGATACTAAATTTGAAAGGGGAACAAAGCATTGGAAAAAAGAGTGGCAAGTGTCGATAAAAAAAGATGTGTTGCCTGCGGAGTATGTGAAAATACTTGTCCGCTGGCAGCAGTTTTCTAGGAATTAAAAAGTAGAGAAAAGCCTTATTTTAAGGTGAATGGTATTTACAATACGAGGAGATAACGAAACTATGTCCGTTACCTCCTTTCTACATTAGCTTATTTATATGTTGATTATTTTGCACCCTTTTTCTTTTTAACAAGCAGTACAATGTTTATTATGCTGAAACCAGAAATAAGGAGCAAAACAGACCAGAGGAGCAATTCGTTGCTATCACCAGTCGGAGGCTTTTGGGTAGATGCACCATCACTTGTCAGTTTTGTCCAACCAGCATAAACTGTTTTGTTTTCGCTCAGCTTGATTTTCGTGATTTTCTGCATCAGCGTCTTATCGGAATACCAGCCGGTAAAGTCATAGCCGTTGCGGGTCGGGATGTAGTCGGAAAGGTTAATCGTCTTACCAGAAGTCGTGCGGATTGCATGAATACTGCTACCACCGTTGGTATCAAAGGTCAATGTGTAGTAAGTGGTTCCTTCGTCGTTGTTTGATTTTCTTTCAAAAAGAGCCTTTACAGTCACATTTCCTGCGGGCATGGTAAACTTATCTTCGCTGATCGTCACATCGCCGGAAACAACTTCCCACGACTTGAAGTGGTAGCCACTGTTCGGCGTAGCAGTTAGTGATATTGTCTCTCCCATCGTTGCGGATCCGGGAACAGCAGTTGCAGAGCCATTTCCATCATTTTCTACGGTCACAGCATAAACAGTTAAGTCATAGTAGAGTTTTAAGGTCAATATATCCGATGCACTGCTAATCTTTTTTAATGTCCCTTTGGTAATACTTCCTTCTGCATCAGGATTATAAGTGTAGCCTGTGTAGGTTTTTGGCTCAGCGGTAACATTCGAACCGATAGCACCTCCAAGATATTCCGTTTCTTCCAGCGTATAACCATCGTTACTAGCCTTATAATGCTCCACGATATAGTTTACCGTATCGCCAGGAGTGATTGGCGTAGGAGAAACAGATTTTTTCCAGTTAGCTGTAACGGTTACGTCGGCGTTTGGCATGGTAAAGGTCGTTGTCGCGCTGCTTGCATCCGCAAAGGCAACATCACGATTGGAGGTCCAACCACCGAACTGATAACCGCTGCGCTCACCAGCCTTAATCGTTACTGTTTCGCCCTCTGAATACTCTCCATCGCCCGAATCTTGTGCGTAGCTTCCGTTCACTGTGACAGCATACTGCGGCTGCTTTGTAATCAGTGCAAGCTGCAAAGCGGATTCGTTCCCCGCACTGTCCTGTGCGTAAAGGGAAAGAACACCACCGTTGCTCTCCAGCGTACCGGGTACGGTGAAGGAGCCATCGTTAGCCGCATCGACAGATTTACCATCATTTCCGTAGAAAATCTTGCTACCCGCGTCCGCCGTGCCTGTGATTTGATATTCGCCCGTCATCTTGTCAGCGTAGAATATCGGAGCAGAAAGAGTCAGCACAGGCGGCGTTTTATCCACACTAACCAGCAAGAACACACTGGTCATATCCTTGGCGGTCGTATTGCCCGCAACACCTGAAATACCGTCGATCCTGAACATCAGGCTGCCCTCAAAATCGGGAAGCATATACCCTGATCCTGCGGTATTCTCACGAATCTCGGCATTCGTATCCATCCGTGTGACCTTGTAGGTGACACCGGTTGTTTCGCAGTTTACCGTTAGCACATCGTCGGTACCGTCCACATAGGCATGGTACACGCCGTTTTCGTCTGCTATGCAAGGCGTATCATTCATGGAGAGCATCAAATTCAACGGCGTATATTGTGGCAGATATTGCTCGGAAGATTCGACTTCCGTACTGTAGTATTTGCCGCCCTCGATGGTTCTGTATGCCCTCACGCCCACCTTGTAGGTCTTGTTTGCTTCAAGGTTTTCTGCCGCCGTGGTGGAAGAAATTTCTCCTTCTTCGTTCACCTCAACCGCTTGCCCGCCAACAGTAAGTGCCATATTGATAGAGGTGGCGTTTTTATCAAGGTCATAGCCGAAACCGGTGTCCTTGTATGTGCCGTCGTCTTGCTTCTGATAGATTGTCACGGCGTAACCATCGGCACTGTCTACATTACCCCACGATGCCGTCATGACCTCGTTTCCAGCAAGGTTCAATGCAACGTTGTCAGGCGCAATCGGATGGTTGTTGTTCGTGTAGCTCACCTGAGTGTCGAACTGCTGATTGTCGATGGCGACGAGACCGGTCAGGGTTTCCACCTCGCCGTTCTCGTTGGTACTTTCAACGCTCTTTTCCGTCATGAGGAAAGAGGTCACATAGTAGCTGCCCGTGGGTGCCAGCGCACCGCTCTGCGGAATCTCGACTGAGATATTACTTGCGTCCGTTACCTCCTGCTCATCAATCAGATAATCTGCTCCGCCCTCTTCATTTGCAAAATAGGTGCGAAGTACATACTTTGTATCCGTTTCGGCGTACTTGATTTGACCAGTCACCTGCTGATTGTTCAGAGACAAGTCCAGTTTCTCAAATGGTGTTACAGCGGCTTCTTGGTGTTTTTTTAGTTCAAGCGAGCCCGTGTTGACCGTATAGGTCCCGCCTTCATTCAGCCGCAGGAGAGCCACGCTGTAGTCCTTGTTGTCCGTCGTGTTATGTATGATGTCGATGTCTGCATTGATGTCCGCGTCGGCATCAATCAGACCATCCTCGCCAACCCAGTTGACACTAATTTCTTGGTTGTCTTTCTGAATCTTCAAAGCATCCTTGATTTCCTGTTCGGTGACCGTGTTCTCAAAGGCCAGCAAGATATACGGCGTTTCGTCTGCACCGGCAGTCACTGTGATTTCCTCTGTATTCTCACCGCTAGCTACAGGTACACCTGATTCTTCCTCAAGCAGCATAGGGACAGCCTCGCCGCTGTCCTCCGACGGCATGGCCTGCACGATTGGATCGACGCCCTTGTCCGACCAGTCCCATTCGGGCAAATAGCCGAACGCGTTAACCTCAATATCCCAACCGCCGCCCATGCGGAAGTTGGTCTCAACGATATTCGGCAAGAGTACCCATGCCCGGGCACTGGCAAGCCAGCCGCCCACCTCGGTCATCGCACCGAGATACACGTCCATATTGCTAAACGCCTGCTTCATGCCCTCGCTGACGCTGGCATTCCTGATTGGGAAAACAGTCTGTCCTCCTATGACGAGATTGATATTCGCAACATCTACACCAAGACCGCCGAGGACACGAATATTGTCCGGGAACTGCACTCTGCCCCTGACGCTGCCATTTGCGCCTACGCCAAGATAAAGGTTTGTTTTGTTCTCATCAGCACCGCCGAACGCACCCAGCTCGACGGAGGAGTTCAGGACAATAACATTGAATGCAGTATTCGGCAGATGCAGGTTAAGGGCCTCGGAGCCGACGAAATAGATACCCTTGTAGGTGGTTCCCTTATAAGTCCGCTCCTGTCCGTTGAGCTTGAGAGCATAGCCAAAGCTGTCAATAATGGATGCGTTCGTGCCGACGATACCCACCTCGCTGGCCGTAAGGGAAATCTCACTCGGTCCGATGACTACGTCCCCCTTGCCCTCGATGAGATGGAGATAGGTGCCCTTCAATGTGCCCCGTAGCTTGAGGGGTGGGATGGCGAAATAGTCGCCGTTCACTGTATCAGCCAGATTGCTGAATCCCGCGCCGCCGCCGTTGAGCTGTCCGATCGGCACCGGAGGAATGAGGGGGATTCCGGGGCTTGACGCGACATAGAAGTACAGCGTGTTGGGGAGCAGGCTGCCGTCTTGTTTGCTGCGTGTCAGCTCCAACTCGGCCTCGGTTTCAAAGAGATCAAAAGCGTTCAATTCCAGATTGAAAGCATATTTTTCTTTGCCCTTGAAGGTATTGACCTCGCCCTCGACGCTGGCCAGCTCCAGCGACAGCGTTTTGGCCGTGTCAAAGCTACCCGTTGCGTGAACGCCGTTGACCTTAAACTCGTTCTTCTCATTTAGGCCGTAGCCCAGTTCTTCCAGAGTGAAGCTTGCCCCCTCAAAGATGGTTTGGAAGCTAATATCACCGCTGAACACAAGATTTCCCGCCGCATCGGCAACAGCCTTTTCCAGCTTTGCATTGGCATATGGGATATCAACGTAAATCACAGCCTCATTTTTCGTTGGATTAATGTCAAATGTGAAACCGTCCTGTGTGAGCTTGATTTTCAAGTCCTTGCCTGCACCGCTTTTCGGCTGGTAGAACTTAAAGCTCGGTGCGTTCAGGCTCAGACCGCTATGAGTGATCGTTCCGTCCTTGTGGATGACGAGCTTGTTGTTTTTGTTGGAGGTATCCCATGTCGCCGTCACGGAGGGCGAGAGCAGTGCCGCCCCACCGGTAAAGGTAAATTCCGTGCCGTTTTTGCTCTCATAGTCGCCGCTGATGAGGGCAATAGGATCGCCGTATTGCTGTTTCAGGGCGTTCAGTGCCGCATCGTCGGCCACATATTCCACCGTCACACTGTCCCCGTTGGCAAAGGCGGCCAGCCGCTTGGCCTCAATGGAGATTTCTACCTTGTCCGCTTCTGTCGGAACATTCTCAACACCTTTCTTCAATTCGCGGAAGCCCCAAAGGAAGTGCACATTCCCACCTGGTTCATTACTGTCGAAATGGTAAGCGACGTCGCCCTTACACTCCACATAGGTGTTGGCAGGACTACTGTCCGGCGTTACGCTGAATCTTTCTGGAAGAATAATATCAATGCCCTGCACATCAGAGGCTTGCGTCAGTCCTACAAAGGGATTTGCCCAAGTGTAGCCGTCCACATAAACATCGCGGATATCGACCCCGCAATAGTCGCTTCCCTGAAAGAAGGCGTCCCAGGTAGACAGATTTTCCACCTTGCTGGTAAGAACAGAGCTTTCGGTCGATTCCGTATGCTGATCCGTATTGTAGACAGTGCGTCTCATCTTAATTGCAGGACTGTCTGTGGCGTTTGCGTGCCCCATGCCGGTAAAGTCGTCGAGGGTATAACCCCACCTTGGCATATAAGCATCACTATCAGTCGTAGGAGGGACATATCCGCCTGTGATATAGATACTGCTGACGGTCGTCAGTACGCCCCAGGTATCTTCTGACGATTCGTCTTCCTTGCACTGCACCAGCTCATAGTAGACCGCGGTCGTGGCGGTAAGCGTGCTGTCGGGCAGCTTGGTCGTCAGGTCATACTCTACTTTGATGGCTTTTGCATCGCCATTTGGCGTTTTATTTACAAAAGACACATTTTTTAGGCGGAGCGTTGTGGGATACACAAGCTCCTGTTTGTTATAGCCGTAGCCTTTCCATGTAACAAACTCACAGAATGGTTTTTGCTTGTCTGTTTGATTGACACTGCTCGACGTTGCGGCAGGGGAAGTTGTGAGGGAGCCGTCCTGCTTGTTCAGCGTCATGCGGATATAATCGTTTTGCAGGACGAGTGAGCTGTTGCCCACCGAAACCTGCTCTACAGTGTCTGCCCGTTGAATGTTGTCAGCAACATAAGCCAGCGCTTGTGCGGGCAGTGCGCCTAAAAACAGGCAGAGAATCAATAGCATAGATAGGAATTTTTTCATATTGTGTTCTCCTTTTGTTCTTTTTTTTGTTTTTGTTGTTTCTTCTCTCGTTCATGCAGCCTCATACAGACGACCGTTATCACTACGGCCAGCACGAATGCAGTCATAGCCACCAGCACATATCCACCCACCCCTTCATGCAATAGGATCGCGCCGTACATTCCTGCGGCATCCATCGGCTGGATCTGCACCGTCCCTAAAGCTCCCGCAAGGGACAAAAACAGCAGAGAACACAGAGCAGACAGGTGATAGACTCTATGCCGCTCCTTTCGGCGGCGATATTCATACATTCGCTTTTTTACCAGCTCAACACGCTTTTCTGTATCGTACATACCTTCCAACCTCCTCAAAAGCACAGCTTAAAAAGCCTTTCACTTATATAGGTACAAAAACTCGGAGAAACTCTCACCTCAAAATCGAATTTTTTCAAAAAATTTGGGAGCTGCACAAAAGCAACTCCCAAAGAAGAAAAATTCAGTTGTATCACGGTATGAGACGGCGGGAGATAAGCTTTCCCACTGTCAAAATCAGAACGGGCAAGAGATAAGCGATATACTGTGCCGCGCTGCCGTAGGCGATCAGCAGGTTATAGATTGCATGAACGGTAATTGCCGCCCCCAGTAGGCCGCAGGTTCCGGCAATTTTTAACCATGTCCGCCGCCACACATAGACAAGCCCTCCGCCCACTATGGCCCCACAGATGACGTGCATGGCTCCCGTCCCAATGCCTCGGAAGAAAATAAAGGAAAAATGTTCGGCTCCATTCTGAATCAGATAGCAGACATTTTCAAAAGTAGCAAAGGAAAGGGCGACGATCACGGCGGCAATTTTGATCTGCTCCGCTTTCGGCTCGAATACCAACAGATAAAAGAGCAGTGGCAGGAGCTTCATCACCTCCTCCACCACGGGAGCAATCTCCGAGGTGGCGGCAAAGGCATCCGCCTCGTAAAGCGCGGTAAGAAAGGTGTTGATATAAGCGGAGAGCAGACATGCACCCATTCCCGCAAAGCAGAACAGGAAAAATTTTATCTGCCGCTTTCCCATACACAGAGCAGCAATCAGCAGAGGCGAGGCCAAACAGATCAAAACATTTTCAATATAGGTCATTTCACCACCGCCTTTTCCGTGGCTGGCAACAGAGCGAGCAGGCAGAGCGTCAGCAGAAAGTCAAACCAGCAGTAGGGGCTGGAAATGGAAGCCCCCGACCAGAAGCAACCTGAAGTCCAAAGGGCATACTCCACCGCCGTATAGCACAGCACCCCGATGTGGAAATGCCGCAACTCCCGTGCCGTTCCCGTCTGTGTATAGGCGTAAGCAAGCCCCCGGATGGAATGATGGGAAATAACGATCATCATGCCGCACCAGAGCAGATTGGAGAGGACATCCCCAAAGGTGCAGTAAAACATGCACAGCGGAACGCCGAACAGGGGGGCAAGCAGGGCTTTGCGGCATGCAAAACCCCGTTCCTCCGCGGTGGAAAGCCCGTATTGCAGAAGATAAAGAAAAATCACGCTGGCCACCCAGCCAAACTCCGACACATAAAAGACCTGCGGCGTTTCAGAAAATAAAAGCAGATACAGCGTCCAGTAGAGAGAGCCGAGGGCGAAGCAGCCGTAAAAGCAGGTCAGCAGGAAATACGCCTGTGCCCGGCTTTTCAGATACCAGATGCCGCTCAGGCAGAAGCCCAGCAGGGTAACGATGAATTGTGAAAGGTTACTGACAAGTTCCATCCGCACCATCCTCCTTTTGCTTATCCGGCTGTTCCTCCCTGTTCAGCAGACGGACGCGGAAGCATAAAATCGTCACGCACACGCCAAGAACAAAAGCGAGCAGTCCAATCACGATATATCCCAGCGCGGCGCTGCCGCCTAACATCGTTGCCGCCGTTTCAAATCCGGAAAAAGTCCCCGGCTCGATTCGTTCCACAATACCGGGCATGGAAAGGGAAACACCAACTATCACCGCAAGACACGCCGCCACGCCGGAAACGGCGGCAATCCATCTCCGCCGCAGTCTTTTTTGACGCTCTTTTTCTGCGGTACGCCGTTTTACTTCCGCTATCCGTTCCTCATGGCTCAACATTTGTGATCCCCTCCCGTTCCAATAATCCGCGCAAACGTTCTTTTCCCCGGTACACCATATTTGTAATCTGCTTCACGCTTTTTCCCATGACCTCGGCGGCCTGTTGATAGCTCATGCCTTCAAAATAGGTCAGATAAAGGGTCTCTCGATATTCCGAGTTTAACTCGTCCATACAGAAATGTAAAATCTGATTCCGTTCCTTTGTTCGGACGACCTCCTCCACCAGCGTTTTGCCGTCCGGCTCCCCGGTCAAGTCCTCAAAGCTGAAAAAAATCTGCCGTCTGCTTTTGTGGCGTAGAGCCATGTGCCGTGCCGCTTTATACAGATAGGCCTTAAATCCGCCGTCCCGGATGCGGGGCTTTTTCGTAAACAGATAGGAAAAGGCTTCGATCATCAGATCTTCCGCTTCGTGAACGTCATGCAGATAACCGTTTATATATAAGGTCAGCGGGTCGCCATATTTTTTCATCAGCGCCTCAAGCCCTGCTTCATCACCGCACAGATATTGCTTGTAAAATTCTTCATCGGTGCTCATGCTGTTCACTTCCTTTCTGCCATGTCATTCCTGCATTTCCCATTTTCTGGCAGTTTCTCTTATGGACAGATAACCTCACATTACGTTCCACTTTTTTCAAAGATATAATCCTGTTCTGTCTGAAAATAATATATACATTATATGTGAACATCAGCATAATTTCAAGAATGACGATAAGAAAATCTAATAATAGTAGAAATGTAAATATGCAGTAAGGAAAAAGTACAGAACCGGAAAAGTATACAACGATGAAATGCTGATGCAGGACAGCATCTCATCGTTGAGGGGAGACTACAAAGAGCATTCCTGAATATACCATATGATAATCTCAGCGGCTTGCTGCTCACGTTATATGAGCATTATTTATAATTCAAATTCATCTAGATCATTCGGGATATAGAGGGTTCCATGGTAATACATGGAGCCTTCTTTTGTATACAGCTCTTTCCGATTCTTTAGTGTGTCATCTTCGGTGTGATACAGGATCAAGTTCCGGATATGTAGGGTTTCAGCCAGTTCACAGGCATCCTTTACCGTGGAATGATGCTTCTTATATGGCTGGTATTTGTCAGCTTGTCCATAGAGGCAGAATGCTTCATGAAGAAGCCATTTACTGTCTTTGGCATATGTTTCTTCGCAAGGGTTAAATGGTTCATCACCGCAGCAGGTTAATTTTTCTCCATCGCCCAGATCCATAGAAAAGCCAAACTGCTTTGCCTTAGTAGATTGGATATCAAAAAAAGTTACTTTATGTTTTAAAATGTCTTTTTCTTCTCCGTCTTTTACTTTAATCATATGAATCTGTTTGCCAATGGCAGCGCAGTGTTTCTTCTGAAGGAGCAATTCTGCCATGGAGTGCAGGATATGAATGACCTCCTCATGGCCATAAATATTCAGTTCCCGTTCCAGACCTTTTTCTGCAATATTCTGACCAAACAGACGCAAAATCCAGACAATTCCCATGATATGGTCTATGTGCTTATGCGTAACAAAGATATCTGTGATTTCCTGCCAGTCGATATTTGCATTTTTTAACTGCTTCATAATAGTATTGCCACCACCACCATCAACCAGAAAATAGTGACCATCATTTTCAATAGCAAAACAGGTATTATAGCATTTTGTGACCATGGCATTGCCGGTACCTAAAATAGTAAGTTTCATGATGTGTACCTCGCTTTCAGTAGAAATTTGGTTCTATTTTAGCAAATATATGCAGGACTGTATAGTATTTGAAAGACTTAATTGCTTGTATACGAAATGGAATTTGGGATGGAAAATTGAAACAGAATCTCAAGACAAATATTATAGTCAGTAGTATTGCGGCAGTGTTCAGAAGTAATGGCGAAGGTGTGTTTTGTTAAAGGAAGAAATTAAATGGACATATGTCAAAAACGTTATTGACATATGCTCTTAATAAAGTTAATATATAAGAAAAGCAAGAAAGGAGCAGTTTATGCCAAGACCAGTAAAGTGCAGAAAAGTCTGCCATTTTCCGGATGTTTTAGAATTTTTCCCGGTAGATGATAATAAAAAAACTCCGTCCATTATTTTGACGATAGATGAGTACGAAACAATCCGTCTTTTGGACAAAGAAGGTTATAGTCAGGAACAGTGTGCAGTATTTATGCAGATTGCAAGAACAACAGTTCAGCGAATTTATGAGAATGCCAGGAAGAAAATTGCAGATGCACTTATTGGCGGATATCCACTTAAAATTGAAGGTGGGGATTTTAAAATTTGTGATGGTCAGAATAGTAACTGTGGACTTGGCGGATGCTACAAACAGGAGCTCTATCAAAAGTATGCATTAGAAAAAGGAGAAGGTATGATGAGAATAGCAGTAACATATGAGAATGGACAGATTTTTCAACATTTTGGACACACAGAAGCATTTAAGATTTATGATGTAGAGGATGGAAAAGTAGTACATTCAGAAGTAGTAGATACGAATGGAAGCGGACATGGCGCATTGGCAGGAGTTCTTAATGCATTGAACGCAGACGTTTTGATCTGTGGCGGAATCGGAGGCGGTGCACAGACAGCACTGGCGGCAGCTGGAATTAAGCTTTTTGGAGGTGTTTCAGGGGATGCAGATGAGGCAGTAAATGCACTTATCAATGAAACACTTGATTACAACCCAGAGGTAAAATGTTCTCATCATGAGCACAACCACGAGGAAGGTCATGCATGTGGTGAGCATGGATGTGGAAGTCACAGCTGTCATTAAGAAAATAGAAAATATTCAAGTCGAGCAGCCGCGAGACTTGGCGCGTGATTCTGGTCAGCGTAAGCTGACACATTCTTTACAGAATCACTGTGCATCCTCGCGGAGCGTTTATCTCAGTCGGAGATTGGACTCCCACTGAGATAAATTTGCTGTTACTCACCACCTAAAAGAGGTGGGAGTCTTCTCGACTGAGATAATATAAAAGGATGTGTTAAGGTAATGGAGGAGTTGCCATAGCACATCCTTTTGTGTTACTTTTCTATTTTCTCACTTGCTGAAATCACGGGACGGAACGTATAATTAAGAATAAAAGCTAAATGATAAGGAGGCCTCTATGAATAAAGATAAAAGAGTTCAGAGCAAACCCGCACAAAAAGAACCAATTAAAAGAAACAAGATTCGCAAATATGTGCCATCAATTTTGCTATTTCTGCTATTTGAGATAGTGGCAGTTACACTGTGGCTTGTTAAGAAAAATCTATTTTATTTATTAAATTTTAGCTACATAGGAGGCTGCCTTGGGCTGGGAACAGCGCTATTTACCGCCGGAAAACGGTATGCCAGACATTTCGTACAATTAGCGGTGGGAAGCTATATGTTACTGTATCTCGGTGTAAATTCCAATGAAAATATGCAGATTGAGGGATTCTGGTACTATCTGTTTCTCGGTGTTTTTGAAGCAGCAACCATACATTATGCAGTGGCGAAAATATTTGGTCCACTGGTTTTTGGGCGCGGTTGGTGTGGTTATGCTTGCTGGACAGCTATGGTGCTGGATTTTCTACCTTACAAACAGCCGCAAAAGCCGCGAAAAGAGAAACTTGGTTTTCTTCGTTATGTGATGTTTGTACTGTCATTAGCGTTGGTATTCGGTTTGATGCTGATAAAAATTGCAAACCTAGAACAAATTATGTTTTGGCTGTTCATCGCAGGAAATGTGCTTTATTATATCTTGGGTATCGGACTGGCATTTGCACTCAAGGATAATCGTGCATTCTGCAAATATCTGTGTCCTGTTACGGTATTTCTCAAGCCTATGAGTTATTTTTCATTTTTACGTGTCCATTGTGACGAGAGTAAATGTATTCATTGTGATAAATGTTTACGTGTCTGCCCGATGAACGTGGAAGTTAATAAGGAATCCCGTAAGCGGAAAAATGGAACGGAATGCATTCTTTGTTATGAATGCACGAAAGTTTGTCCAACAAAGGCGTTGCATTAGGAAAAATGGATTTGTAGTGATGGAATAGGGAAACGTGGAGTGCGAAAGGCAAGTGAACAGTAATTTGCTGAATCATTCGCACCAGAATATGAACGTTTTGGGGAAGAAAAAGGATATAATATAGAGTTATAGATATAAAAAATAGCGAATAATATGTTATAGTGTATATAAAGTTTGATTTTAAATGAAAAGATTTTGTTTAAAATTGCTGTCATCCTCCTTGTGAGGATGTGAGTTGAAATAATGACAAAAAGCAGCGTGTCGGAATCCTGAAGGGGTCATCCTCCTTGTGAGGATGTGAGTTGAAATGAAACGGCGATCACGGCAGCGGGTCAGATTGTGGCGTCATCCTCTTCGTGAGGATGTGAGTTGAAATATGTAGCAGACAAAGAAACGCTTGACGCTGTGAGTCATCCTCTTCATGAGGATGTGAGTTGAAATAACAGATTGACCAATAATGGGCTGGAGCAAGGAATTGTCATCCTCTTCATGAGGATGTGAGTTGAAATTACTGATGCTTGGGAACAGCGTAAGTTGGGGGAATTATATCAACGCAATACTGAAAGAAACGAAAATCTGATTGGATACGATAAAACCATATCTGTTGCAACGATGAGTTACAAAGATGATGGCAATGGTGCATCAGAAAGCTCCTTGTCCACATACAAAGTGCTTAGAGTAGGGGATATTGCTTTTGAAGGTCATACAAATAAACAATTTCATTTTGGAAGATTTGTTGTGAATGATATTGGAACAGGTATAATGTCGCCAAGATTCAGTACTTTAAGACCGCTGAATGAAATGCCGGTTAATTTTTGGAAGCAATATATACATTCTGAATCTGTCATGAGGAGAATACTTGTCAATTCTACAAAAGCTGGAACTATGATGAATGAACTGGTTATTCCAGAATTTTTGAATCAGACAATAATGGTTCCTAGCGAAAATGAGCAAGTGGTAATAGGACAATACTTTACCAACCTCGACCACCTTATAACTCTTCACCAGCAGAAGTGTGATGAATTGCGAAAGATTAAGAAATTTATGTTACAAAATATGTTTATCTCAGTCGAGAAGACTCCCACCTCTTCGGGTGGTGAGTAATAGCAAATTTGTCTCAGTGAGAGTCAAATCTCCGACTGAGATAAACGCTCCGCGAGGATGCGCAGTGATTCTAATAGGAATATGTCAGCTTCGCTGACCAGAATCACGCGCCAAGTCTCACGGACGTTCAACTTGAAATAGAAAAAATTCAATTTTCATATTATGATTAGAACAAAAACAGATAAATTTGGCAAGCAGAGTGTTTTTGTAAAAAATAAGAGAACTTATGATACGATTAAACTATAGGCAATAATTAGGCATGTTTAAATGCAGGAAGGAAGTTTTTTAATGAGTGAAGAGAAAAGAAAAATCGGTTTTACTGTTGCGTGTGTAAATGAATTTGCCAATAGGCATAAGCTGAGCAGTAAAGAGGCCTTTCGGTATCTTTTTCAATTTAAAGGAATAGCTTTTATTAAAGAAAATTATGATGTGGAACATACGTTGGACTTTGATACTATATTAGATGATTTGGAAATTTTATGTAAAAAAAATGGAGGTACATTATGAGATTATATCATGGGAGTAATATAGCAATTGATAATATAAATCTGGCAATGTGCAGACCATACAAGGATTTTGGTCAGGGATTTTATCTGACGGATATTGAAGAACAAGCCGAAAAAATGGCGATAAGAGTAGCAAAAATTTATGGACAATCATCGATTTTGAATGATTTATAAAAAGACTTCTTCGCAATATTCTTTTCATACAGAAAAGAGTGTGAAACTTTTGAGAAAGGTGATGAGTAGAAATGTGTAAAAAAGATCAGTTGTTGGAATATTCGATACAAGATATTATAGATATGATTAGTACCGATCAGAGTATAGAATATGACGAAGCTATGAATAAATTTTACAATTCAGAAGTTTTTGAAAAACTTATAGATAAAGAGACCGGATTATATTTGGAAAGTCCGGAATATGTGTACGATTTATTCAAAGATGAAATGAATTTTGGACATATTATTCAGGCAGAAATATGAAATTTTTAAAGATTATTAGTGTGGGCATAAGATATTAATGAAATAAGTGCCAAATGTTTGGGGCAGCGTAAGCTCCCTGAGTCATCCTCTTCGTGAGGATGTGAGTTAAAATGGTTTTTCCAAGGATGTTATTGTTGTTTAACATAAGAGATTACAGCTTGAAAAATATTAAAGATATTCGTATAATAACGATTGTACAGTTTTTTCAGAGATTAGAAGTTGCTTAGGCACAAATGGATCGAACTGGACAAAGACATAAGAGATGTAAAATATATTTATAAGATTCTATCTCTTATGAAATGTCAGATATAGTAAATATCTGTGAGTTGAAAAACCTATAGGGATGGTAGCAATACCATATTATAGTCAAATCAAGAGGATTTGACTATAAAAATGAATACAAATATTGTTTTACCTTAAGGGAAGGTAGAAAAATAAATATTGACAAATTAGAACTTATAGGAGTATAGTAAAAATGTAATGAAAAATATAATAAAAAAACCGCTTGATACTGGTAATATCAAACGGTATTCAAATGCATCTAATTAATAGAATACACTTAGCAAAATCTATTCTAAATAATTAGTTTGCTTTTGTAAAGTCATTTTATATATTTTCGTTACAAAATTATATATTCAAGAAGGAGAATGCAAAGATGACAATGAAAGCAATGAAAATTCAGATGAAAAGTAACTGTGGTAATTCAAGAAGTGTACAGGATATAGATTCTATCTATATTGATCAAACAGGTACATATTGGAAAAAAGCAGTAGTCTATGATTATCTAAAACAATTTCCAAAATCAATACAAGTAAATATATTTCCTTATCCGTATTTAGTTCCGGTAATGAGTGTATTGGGAGAAAAATATGTTCGTTCAGAGGCGAATGATACAGTGACGGATAATTTATTAAAGTTACCGAGGGAATAAGGAAAATCAAACATGAGTAAGGCAGAATCCTTTGATATTTTATAAAGCAAATGCTTTCTTGGATTCTGCCTTGTATGGTATTCTTTAATTTGATAAAATATAGTAAAAATATACAAAATAGAAAACTGAATAAAGAAAAATATACACAGATAATACAAGAGGGCTACATGGATAATAAAATCGAAACAAAAAAAGATTTGGCGCACGTAGACTATGAATCAGGTAGATATCAGACGATGAAAGAGCATTCAGAAAATGTTGCGAACTATGCGACGGAGACTTGTTCTCTTTCAGAATTGAAGATACTGGTTACTTTGATAGGGCTGTTCCATGATGCAGGAAAGCTGGGAAGAGAAAATCAAGAAGATTTTGAGAGGATTCTACAATATGGAGATGATACTCATAAACATGGTTTGGATCATTCTACTGCTGGCGGAAGATTAATCAGGGAGTTACTGAAGGAAAAAAGTGTTTCAGAATTTATCAGTACGGTTATATATTTTCATCACGGAATGGGAGATTGCATCAATCTGGATAATGGACAAAGTTTACAGCAACAACGGGATGAAAAACAAATAGATTATGACTGGATAAAGAAAGAATTCTTTCAGATTTATGATAAAGAGATATTGGAAGAATATTGTGAAAAAGCGATTCAAACATATAAGAACATGGAAGGAAAAATCAATATTTTTCATAAAGAATCGGAAATATCAAAAAGAAAATGTGGAAATAGATATTTCTTTATGGGAATGTATCTGAGATTGGTTTTATCTTTACTCATTGATGGTGACTGGACGGATACGGCTTGTTTTTTTCAAGATGTTCCGTTATCAAAAAGAATTTCATTGGAAGAGACGCAGAAGATTTGGAATGAATGTATAGAGAATTTTGAAAAATATATGTCGAAGGAAATTCAAAATAATCCGTCGAATGGAAATGTGTTAAATTCTTATCGTCAAGAAATTTCAGATTTGTGTAGACAAGCTGCAGACAAAGAAGAAAATCTTTATCGACTTACTGTACCGACAGGAGCAGGAAAAACACTTAGCAGTCTTCGTTTTGCTCTGTATCATGCGAAAAAGACGAAAAAACAACACATTATTTATATAGCACCATTCAATTCTATATTGATTCAGAATGCCGAGGAGATTCGAAAAGCAATAGGCAAGGAAGATGTTGTGTTAGAGCATCATTGTAATGTGGTTTGCGAAGAAGGAGAAGAAGAGCGGTATCGCAAACTCACTGAAACTTGGGATTCACCGGTTATAGTGACCACGGCAGTACAGATATTGAATACATTGTTTTCAGCTCAGAAAAGCTGTATCCGTAGAATGCACACATTATGCAACAGTATTATCATATTTGATGAGGTGCAGGCAATTCCTGTAAAATGTATGGAACTTTTCAATTTAGCTGTGAATTTTCTTACTCAATTTTGTGGTACGACAGTTGTGTTGTGTTCAGCAACGCAGCCAACATTGGCACCAATAAGAGAGAATAACATTTGTGAATGTATAGAAATGGCGGGAAGACTGGAAAAGTATGCAGATGCTTTTAAAAGGACAGATATTAAAGATGCAACAGAATTATATCCTGGCGGTATGGAGATAGAAGATTTAAGTGAATTTGTGAAGGGAAAAACAGAACAATATCAAAGTACATTGGTTATTTTGAATACTACGGCTTGTGCAATGAATACATTTCAACAATTAAAAGCGATATGTCCACAAGAATATGAACTTTTTCATTTGAGTAATAATATGTGTCCACAACATAAATTAGATACATTAAAATCTATAAAACAAATTTTGAATGAACAATCGAAAAAGATTATATGTGTAAGTACACAGGTTGTTGAAGCAGGAGTGAATTTTTCATTCGGGTGTGTTGTGAGGTCTAAAGCAGGTTTGGATAATATAATTCAGGCAGCAGGACGATGCAATAGACATAAGGAATTAGGAAGAATGGGAACTGTTTTCATTGTACAGATATCCGAAAAAGCAGAGAAATTAAGTCATTTGCAGGAAATTAGAAATGCGCAGGCAGCATTACAAAAAGTATTGGAAGATTATAAAAATAATTCTTTAAAATTCAGAGATACATTGGATTCAGAAGAGGCAATAAAAGCATATTATTTAAATTACTATTCCCAACTTAGAACAAATGAAACGAAATTTCTGATAGATAAACAAACAACCACAATTATAGAGTTATTGGGAGAAAATAAAGTAGGACAATTACAATATATCAGAAGAAATGGAGAAAAAGTAAAGACAAAATTACCGCAGGCTTTTTTGACCGCAGGACAGGCGTTTGAAGTTATTTCTAATGATTATAAAGTTAGTGTTGTGGTTCCATACAATGATGAAGCGAGAGAACTATTGGATAAATTATCGCAGGATTATCTCGAGATAGAAGAACAGAAAAAGATTTTAAAAAAATTGCAGAGATATACAGTTGGAATTTCTGAAAAAAGAAAAGAAAAACTCGGAAATGCAATATATGAAATTTGCAAGGGAGAGATATTGGTATTGTGTGATGGATATTATGACAAGGAAGTAGGTGTTGTGGATGAACCTAATATGGAATTGCAAATGTTATAGCGGAGGTGAGATTTTTGGAAAGATACAGAAATACAATAGAGTTTGAAGTGTATGGAACATATGCGCTTTTTTCAGATCCGGTTATGAGAGTGGGAGGAGAAAAGACAAGCTATCATATTCCGACTTATGAAGCATTAAAAGGAATTACGGAAAGTATTTACTGGAAGCCTACGATTATTTGGATCATTGACGCGGTAAGAGTAATGAATCCAATTCAGACTGAGACTAAAGGAATTCGACCGATTGCATACAATGGTGGAAATGAACTGGCATATTATACTTATTTAAAAGATGTGAGATATCAGGTGCGGGCACATTTTGAGATGAATCTCAATCATCCGGAGCTGGAGCAGGATAGAAATGAAAACAAGCATCATAATATTGCGAAAAGGATGGTAAAACGAGGTGGCCGCAGAGATATTTTCTTGGGAACAAGGGAATGTCAGGCGTTTGTGGAACCATGTGTATTTGGCGAAGGCGAGAGTTATTACGATACAATGCCGGGAGAAGTGGGTTATGGATTTATGTATCATGGGATTACTTATGCGGAAGAGGCAATTCTGGATGAAGATAAAGACCAAATGACAGTGCGTTTCTGGAGACCGGTAATGAAAAAGGGTGGAATTATAGAATTTACCAGACCGGAGGATTGTACGGAGAAAAGACATATCCGTCCAATGGAAAAAAAAGTATTTGGAAAAGAAGAGAATAATTTTGTGGGATTAGAAGAGTTTACAGATGAGGAGGTGGAAGATTGAGTTGGATAAATGAACTGATTGATTTATACGAGAAAAATAGCGATAAGATTGGAGTTATCGAATATCGAAGAGATATCCCTTATGTACTTCTTCCACCATTTCATACAACTGTAACAGCACAGATAACGGTAACGATAGACCAAGATGGTAATTTTGTTCGTGCAGAACAGGTGGATCAGAACGACAAATTGACGATTATACCAGTTACAGAAAAATCGGGAAGTCGTACAGCCGGAAAAGAGCCACATCCATTATGTGATAATTTGAGGTATCTTGCCGGTGACTATAAAAAATATTATAAAGACGATGGAGTATGTAGCGAGCTATATATTTCACAGCTTGAAGAATGGGTAGAATCAGATTGTTGTCATGAAAAGGTCAGAGCAGTTTATGAGTATCTGAAAAAATCGACATTAATTCAAGATTTAGTTGCACATAAAATTATAAAACTTAATGAAGAAAATCAAATAGATGAGAAAGAAAATATTCAAGGGATTCCACAGCCAAAAGCTTTTGTACGATTTATTATACGGTCATTTGATGAGAAAATATATCAGGAAACTCCGGATGAATGTTGGAAAGACAGAACCTTGCAGGAATGTTATATAGAATATGTTAGGTCACAGGAAAAAGAAAAAGGTATATGTTATTTGACAGGAAATATGGAATCTATTTCTTATCTTCATTCAAAGAAAATCAGAAATGAAGGTGATGGAGCAAAGCTGATTTCTGCAAATGACAGTCAAAATTTCACCTATCGAGGACGTTTTACAAGTAAAGAAGAGGCGTTTGCAGTAGGAAATGAGACCTCGCAAAAAGCACACAATGCTTTGAAGTGGATTATTCGAAAACAAGGCACTTTTTTTGATACTATGACAATTGTGACATGGGAGTCAAACCAATTAAGCATGCCAAAATGGGAGAGAGATACAGAAGCAATTGTATCTGAGTATGAAAGGGAATGTAATGAAAATGCTGAGGATGATTGGGAAGATGACTGGTCTACAGATGAGATTGTATCAGATGGGAATCCAATCACTGCTGATAAGTTCCAGAAGGCACTAAGAGGCTATGGGAAAAAGATAGATAATACTTCGAATATGATTTTACTTGCTTTTGATGCGGCAACGCCCGGTCGGATAGCATTGATTGAAAATAAAGAACTGAATTCTGCCAGATATCTGAAAAATATAGAAAAATGGCATAACGATTGCAACTGGATTCATACGAAATGGAAAGATGGAGAAAGAATACAATTTGCGGGAATGGTTGGGGTCAAAGATATTGCAGATATTTTATATGGTATTGAGAATAAGGGAACAGTGTCTATAGTGGATGCTAATGGTAAGAAACTCTATGCACAAGTAGCACAAAGATTGCTTCCATGTATATGGAATGGCACTAGGGTTCCGTATGATTATGTGATGCTTGCAGTATCAAAGGCATCCAATCCATTAGCATATAAGGAACGAAGAAATTGGGAAAGAGTTTTGACATTAGCATGTTCGTTTGTAAAAAAGGATAAAAAGGATAGATATAAGGAGGAATGGAACGTGGCATTAGATAAAAAGGAAACAGATAGAAATTATCTGTATGGAAGACTGCTGGCAGTTGCAGATCGAATTGAATATTTGACATATGACGAGAAAGATAGTGGAAGAATTACCAATGCAAAAAGATATATGAATACTTTCTCGCAAAGACCATATGAAACGTGGAAAGTAATAGAAGAAAATATTCAGCCATATATGAATAAGTTAGATATTGCAAAAAGGACATTTTACGAAAATCTATTGCATGAAATTGATGACTTATTTGATAAAAGTACATTTACTAATAACAATAGATTAGAAGGTTTATATCTACTTGGTTTCCATAATCAGGCATATGATTTGAAATTAAAGAAAGAGAAGTCCGAAGAAAAAGAAGAAAGTTCAGAAGAATAAAAAGAGGAGGAGTAGATCATGAGCGAATTAAAAGGAAAAATTGATTTTACATTATTTATCAGTGCAAACAATGCCAACCCAAACGGAGATCCATTAAACGGAAATCGTCCGCGAATTAATATGGATGGTTTTGGAGAAATTTCAGATGTATGTATTAAAAGAAAAATTAGAAATCGTTTTCAGGATTTGGGACAGAAGATTTTTGTTCAGTCAGATGACAGAACAGATGATGCTTATACCAGTTTAAAAGACCGAGCAGATAGCTGTGCGGAATTAAAAGCAGAGATGGGAAATAAGAAAAATGCAAATCGTGATGCTTGTGCAGCAATTGCATGCAAAGAATGGTTAGATGTAAGAGCTTTTGGACAAGTTTTTGCATTTAAAGGAATTCCGGTGTCTTTCGGGGTACGGGGACCTGTTTCTATTCATCAGGCAGTAAGTTTATCACCAATCGATATTATCAGTATGCAGATTACAAAAAGTGTGAATAGTGAATCTGGAAAAGAAAGTAAAGCTTCTGATACGATGGGAACAAAACACAGAGTTGGATTTGCTGTATATAAGGTAATGGGAAGTGTAAATGTACAACTTGCTGAAAAAACAGGTTTTAGTCAGGAAGATGCGGAGGTATTAAAGGAAGCATTGAAGACATTATTTGAGAATGATGCGTCTTCTGCAAGACCGGAAGGAAGTATGGAAGTTTGCAAAATGTATTGGTGGCAGCATGATGAAAAAACACCAGCAGTTTCCAGTGGTAAAATTCAAAGAGGATTTAAAATTGACCCACAAAAAGAACATCCAAGAAAATTTGAGGATTACAAGATCTCATGGAATGTAGAAGGATGCAAACAACCGGAGGAATTTTAATTTGTATAAGGAAGAAGATTTTCTTCAATTATCTGGAATTCAGCATTTTGAATTTTGCAGGAGACAATGGGCATTAGCGTATATAGAACTACAGTGGCAGGAAAATGTCAGAACAGTGGAAGGTAAGATTCTTCATGAAAATGCTCACGATGCAAGTATAAAAGAAAAAAGAGGAAATTTGACAGTTGTGAGAGCAATGCCGATTCACTCCCGGGAAATGGGAGTGAGCGGTGAATGTGATGTAGTAGAATTTCATAAAGCAAAGGATGGAATCAGTTTGTCCGGAAAAGAAGGATTTTATAAAGTAGTTCCGATAGAATATAAAAGAGGAAAACCAAAAGCAGATGATTCCGATATTCTTCAGGTAACAGCCCAGGCGTTATGTTTAGAAGAAATGTTGTGTTGTACAATACCGCATGGCTATATTTATTATGGAGAGACGAAGCATCGCACAAAAGTAGAATTTACAGATGAAATACGAGAAAAAGTCAGAAAAATATTTGCGGAAATGCATAAGTATTACGAGCAACGTTATACTCCAAAAGTCAAAATAAGTAAAAAATGTAATGCATGCTCATTAAAAGATATTTGTCTACCTGTTTTAAATAAGAAAAAGTCAGTTTCAGGATATATTGATAAAATTATTTCAGAAGAGGAAAAAGGATGAAAAGACTTTTAAATACGTTATATGTGACATCTGGAAATAAATATTTGTCCTTAGATGGAGAAAATGTTGTTGTATTGGAAGAACAAAAAGAAATCGGAAGAATTCCATTACATAATTTACAAGCGATAATTACATTTGGTTATACAGGAGCGAGTCCGGCGCTTATGGGAGTATGTGCACAGCGGAATATTGATTTGTCTTTTATGTCTGGAAATGGAAGATTTCTAGCTCGAGTTACAGGTGAAGTAAAAGGAAATGTTACATTAAGAAAACAACAATATAGAATTAGTGATAATCGGGATGAAAGTGTACATATAGCACGAAATTTTATTTTGGGAAAAGTATATAATTCAAGGTGGATTTTGGAGAGATCAGCAAGAGATTATGCGCTGCGTTTAGATGTGGAAACGATAAAGAAAAAGTCAGCGTTTTTAGCTCAGAGTATGGGAAAAATAAGAGAATGTGAAAATGCAGAGGAATTACTTGGACTGGAAGGAGAAGCAGCTGCGGTATATTTTTCGGTATTTGACGATTTAATTTTGCAGCAAAAAGACGATTTCTATTTCAATGGGAGAAATAAAAGACCGCCATTGGATAATGTAAATGCGATGCTGTCATTCGGATATTCTCTATTGGCTGGAATGTGCGGAGGTGCATTGGAAGCAGTAGGATTGGACCCATATGTAGGATTTTTCCATACAGACCGTCCCGGTCGAATGTCATTAGCATTAGATCTTATGGAAGAATTCAGAGGTATTATGGTGGATAGATTTGTATTGACACTGATTAATAAAAAAATTATGAAAGAAAAATATTTCATAAGAAAAGAAAATGATGCAGTTATTATGACAGATGAAGGGAGAAAAGTTTTCTTATCAGCGTGGCAATCTAAAAAACAGGAAACTATAAAACATCCTTTTATAGATGAAAAAATAGAGTGGGGAATGGCTCCTTATGTTCAAAGTATGCTATTAGCCAGATATTTGAGAGGAGATTTAGATGAGTACCCACCATTTTTCTGGAAGTAGGTGAGCAGATGTTAGTTTTGATTACATATGATGTAAATACTCAAACTGTAGCAGGAAGGAAACGGTTGAGAAAGGTTGCAAAAGAATGCACTAATTATGGACAGAGAGTACAGAATTCTGTATTTGAATGTCAAATGGACGCAACCAAATGCAGACAAGTAAAAAATATATTGGAGAACATTATAGATAAAGAGCTAGATAGCCTTAGATTTTATTATCTGGGTGAAAAATATAAAAATAAAGTAGAACATATTGGTGCTAAGCCTGGTTTTGATGTTAAGGATACGTTGATATTCTAGTGCGAACGCTAAGTGCACATAAATTTTCTGGGACATTCGCACCAGAAAAGGAGAAAAATTAGGCTTAGAAATATATATGAAAATGAAAAAAGATGTCAACAATAGATATAAAATGTTTATTGTTGATATAATATGTGATTTTAAATAGATTGTTTTTGTTTAAAATTGCTGTCATCCTCCTCGTGAGGATGTGAGTTGAAATATTGTTGTCTTGAATGGCATCTTGTATGTGATCATCGTCATCCTCCTCGTGAGGATGTGAGTTGAAATATCAAATATGAAATTATATTTAACTGGTGAATCTTGTCATCCTCCTCGTGAGGATGTGAGTTGAAATAATTTAAATCGAGGGTGGTTTGCCAGTCTCATCGTCATCCTCCTTGCGAGGATGTGAGTTGAAATATCATCACAACGGATGGATATGTCAGAGATGGACCGTCATCCTCCTTGCGAGGATGTGAGTTGAAATGTAAGTTACGTGGCAGTTACCGCTACTTTCTTTCCCGTCATCCTCCTTGTGAGGATGTGAGTTGAAATAGAATCCGTAACATTAAAGTAGAAAAAGGTAATGTCATCCTCCTTGTGAGGATGTGAGTTGAAATACAATATCCACAAGAAGGACGTCTGGCCGATTAGTCATCCTCCTTGTGAGGATGTGAGTTGAAATAGTGCTCTCCATCTTCTTTCTCCTGCTACAATTGTCATCCTCCTTGTGAGGATGTGTGTGGGGGGCAATAACTAAAAGTTATAGTGATTCAATGTCAGGAGAAATTCTGGCATTTTTTTATCTGATTCGAGAAGACTCCAATTTCTATAAGTGGTGAGTAATAAGAAATATATCTCAAGGGGAGAGTATAATCTCTGACAGAGATAAAACGTTCCGCAAGGATATGCAACGATTCTGAGGAGAATATGTCAGCTTAAGCTGATCAGAATCATGTACCAAGTCTCACGTGCGTTCGATTTAAATCAAAACGAAAATAGAATATATAAAATTTTTACATATCTATTGACACACAAAACCCTTTGAGCTATATTATATATAAAATTTATATATATAAATATTTTACATATACGTAGGAGGTGATTAGATGTATTTTCCGGTATCAGCATTACTGATTGAATACATAATCCTGACAGTGGTAGAAAGCAAGGATTCTTATGGATATGAGATTAGTCAGACAGTAAAGAAAGCAGCTGACATTAAAGAATCCACACTGTATCCAATATTGAAGAAACTTCAGAAAGCAGGATATCTGACAACTTATTCGCAGGAGTATCAGGGAAGAAAGAGAAAATACTATTCGATTACAGAGGAAGGAAAGGCGCAGATTACATATCTGAGCAATGAATGGAAAGTCTATAAAGATACAGTAGATGGAATTATCGAAGGGAGGATAAGAGGTTGAGCAAGGAAGAATATTTGAATCAATTACATAAATATCTTCGGAAACTTCCGAGACAGGATTATGAAGATGCGATGGAATATTTTACAGAGTATTTTCAGGAAACAGATGAGGAAGGCGCAGCAGAATTGATGAAGGAGCTGGGGACGCCGAAGGAGGCTGCCCGAGAACTGATGGCAAATCTTTTGGATAAAAAGATTGAAGAACATCAAAATTATGAGACTGACGGACAGACTAGAGCAGAAAAGAAAGGTTCCGGAAAGCATGTAATATGGATCGCATTGCTGGTGTTATTTGCGGCACCGGTGGGAGCTCCGCTTCTGGTAGCACTTGCTGCAGTTGTATTATCATTAGTTGTGTGCATGCTTGCCATATTATTATGTGTAGTTTTGTTTGCAGCGTGTCTGATAATTATTGGAGGTAAGATTATTGTCCGTGGTATACTGGCAGTTCCAATTTCTATGAGCGGTTTTGCAATGCTTACAGGAAGTGGACTGCTGGCTATGGGAGCAGGTATTCTTGGGGTCTTATTATGTATATATCTGTGTAAATGGAGCAGTATGCTGATTGCAAAACTGGTGTGCAAAATTACAAACAGAAAGAGAGGTTAGAGCGATGAAAAGTTGGGTAAAAGCATGGCTTGGGGCAGGAGTCGGATGTCTTGTATGTGGTGTGGTTTTGACCGGAATCGGAGTTGCAAGCGGTGGAAACAAATATGTAAAAGCAGCTGATCTGAACAAGATGGATGGAGCTGCAAAAAAAGAAGACAACGAGGCTCTTCTTTCAAAGACAAAGATTGATAACTTTGATTCAGTAGACATTTCTATGACGGATATGAATCTGCAGGTGATTTGTTCAGATGATCAGTCTTGTTATATTTCTTATCAGGCATCTAATCAGAAGGAAGAACCAATCAGTTATCAGGTAGAGGATAATAAATTGACGATTCAGGAAAATAGAAATGCTGGTAAGTCATATTATCATGTTGATATTGGATTTTTGTCGGAATTTTTCAATAGAGAGGCATTTACTACAGATGAAAATGTGGTAACACTTTACGTACCGGAAGGTCAGAAGTGGAAGACGGCTGCTATTAAGATGGATATGGGAAATATACTGCTGAATGATTGTGAAATCGAACACGGAACCATTCAGACAGATTCAGGAGATATGTTCTTTAAGAATTGTGATTTTGAAAATCTGAAAGTGGATACAGATATGGGTGATCTTTATTTCATAGGAAAAGAAGATGTGATGCGTACATGGAACATTCAAGTGGATACGGATATGGGAAATGTCAAAGTGGATGATGTACTTAACGGAAAGATGATGGAAGATGAGGATGACTACAATCTTTCTTATACACAGAAAGGAAAAGGCGGCAAGCTGGTAATTCAGACAGATAGTGGAGATGTCAGCCTGAAGTGCAGATAACAGATACATTTTTATAGATAGAAAATATGGATTTATCACAGACTAAGAAATAATAAGACCGCGTACAAACTTCCTGTTGCAGAAACATCATTTATTGTTATCTTAATAAAAAAATTTGTTTGCTTAATGGAGAGAGTGAGTTACAATAATATTATTATAAAAATGAGAATGTAAAAAACAAATTATAAAAAAGGAGATTCTTAACATGGTAAAAATTATTTCTGACAGCACATGCGACCTCTCTCCAGAGTTGATTGCAAAATATGATATTGACATTTTGCCGCTTCATATTCTTCTCGGGGAAGATGAATATGAAGATGGAAAGAATATTACACCGGAACAGATTTATAGCTGGTCTGATGAAAATAAGACAACACCAAAAACGTCAGCTCCGGCATTGACAGATGCAATTGAGCTTTTTAAACAATATATAGATGAAGGTCGCGAAATTGTATGTTTTTCTATTTCAAGCAGTATGTCTACATCAGGGAATGTTATGCGTATTGCTGCAGAGGAGCTGGAGGCGGAAGATCGTATTACAGTAATTGATTCAGCAAATCTTTCTACAGGGATTGGGCTTCTTGTAATAGAGGCAGCTATTATGGCACAGAATAATCACACAGTAGAAGAAATTGTTTCAGCAATAGAAGCGTTAAAACCGAATGTCAGAGCAAGCTTTGTTGTAGATACGCTCACTTATTTATATCGTGGCGGTCGCTGCAATGCGGTTTCAGCTATGGCAGGAGGCGTTTTAAAACTGCATCCTAAAATTGTAGTAGAGAATGGTGCAATGAATGCTTCAAAAAAATATCGTGGAAAAATCAATTCTGCAATTATGACGTATGTAAAGGATATGGAGGATGATTTGAAAGCGGCAAGACCGGACAGAGTTTTTATTACGCATTCTGGTTGTGATCGCACGATAGTAGAGGAAGTCCATTCTTATTTGGAAAATTTGGGTGTTTTCTCTGAAATATTAGAAACAAGGGCTGGCGGCGTCATTTCCAGCCATTGTGGTCCGGGAACATTAGGTGTTCTGTTTATCCAAAGTATGTAATAAAAAGCTAAGAAGGGAATGACATAGAATGAAGCTTGCAAATATTACCTTGGCACCCACGATTCGAAAATATAATAAGGAAAATTTAGTACATGATGTAATTACTGGGTTGATCATTATGGCGGTGTCAATCCCAATTTCTATGGGATATGCACAAATAGCAGGTCTTCCGGCAGTATATGGATTATATGGTTCAGTATTTCCAATCCTTTTATTTGCATTATTTTCGACATCACCACAATTTGTATTTGGTGTGGATGCAGCACCGGCAGCTTTAGTTGGTTCAGCTTTATTAGGAATGAACATAGAAGGCGGTTCAAAAGAAGCTCTCGCAGTTGTTCCGGTGCTGACATTTTTTGTGGCTGTGTGGCTTTTTGCATTTTATTTAATGCATGCAGGAAAGCTTGTCAATTATATATCAGAGCCGGTGATGGGTGGATTTATTACCGGTATTTGTACAACGATTATTTTGATGCAGGTGCCAAAGCTTATGGGCGGAAGTGCAGGAACCGGCGAATTCTTGGAACTGGCGGAACATATTATTAAAGTTGCCAGACAAATCAATATGCCATCGCTTATACTTGGGAGTGTCTCTCTTGTGATTTTACTTGTAGCGAAAAAGCTTGTACCGAAGTTCCCGATGGCGGTAGTGTTAATGGTATTAGGTGCAGTTCTTACAAACATGCTTCCAATGACAGCGTGGGGAATTAAAACCTTGGATGCGGTTGAACCGGGACTGCCAAAGTGGAGTATTCCAGATTTTACTGTTGTTCCGATTCGTGAAGTAATTACGATTAGTTTATCGGTTGCGGTTGTCATTATGGCAGAAACATTGCTTGCAGAAAATAATTTCGCACAGAAAAACCGATATCGGATTAATGACAATCAGGAAATTTTAGCATTCGCAGTGGGTAATATGACGGCAGCCTTTACCGGATGTTGTCCAATTAATGGTTCTGTTTCAAGAACTGCGATGGGGGAACAATACCAGGGAAAAACGCAGGTGATGAGTATTGTTGCAGGTTTGTCTATGTTGATTTTGCTGCTTTGTGGAACCGGATTTATAGGGTATCTTCCGATTCCGGTGCTTACAGCTATCGTGATTTCAGCACTGCTAGGTGCGACAGAATTTCATCTTGCGGCGAAGCTTTGGAAAGTCAGCCGGACAGAATTTTTTATTTTCGCAGGTGCATTTGTAGGAGTACTTTTTCTTGGGACGATAAATGGTGTATTGATTGGAATTATTTTATCATTTTCAGAAATGATAATCCGATCATCTAAGCCGGCGAGAGGATTTCTCGGGATTCAGCCGGGGCACAGACATTTCCGGGATTTAAATGAAAGTAGTCAGATTCATGCAATAAAAGATGTTTTAATCTATCGTTTTAGCAGCAATCTTTTTTTCGCAAACGTGCAGGTATTACAGCAGGATATAGAGGATGCACTGGAACAAAAGAAAGATACGAAGGCAGTAATTTTAGATGCAAGCGGTATCGGAAGTATGGATATCACAGCAGCGGAAAGGCTTGGAAATCTTTACGCATCTCTGAAAGCACAGGGGGTTCGTTTTTATATAACGGAGCACATTGCGGGATTGAATGAGCAGATGAGAAAACTGGGGTTAGGATATCTTATCAGAGAAGGTTGTGTGCGAAGAACAACACATATCGCATTAAAAGATATGGGAATTAACAGGCCATATCCTTTAGAGGATGGAGTGGATAATGAAGAGCGCAGCGCTTCAAGAAAGCGTGTAGACAATCGTGTACAGGAATTTGTTTGGGCATTTGGCTCGAATTCAGAAGATGAGATTGAAAAGCAGATTGCACGACAGATCGAGCAGTTGAAAAAAAGTGGAGATATGGAGAAACTGCTGCATGGAAGCTGGTCACACATGGATGCATTTGATGAAGATGAGTGGCTGGAGCATCTTGAGGAACATTTGAAAGAAATTGTAAATATTTCCGGAAAAGATGAAAGAACACTTGCAGCGCGTTTGGAAGAGCACAGACAAGAAGTACATGACCGTATTGCACAGGAACACCCAGAGCTTGCCCAACGGTTTAAGGAACGCAGACATCGTCTGGATGAACATTTGAAAGAACGCCGTCCGGATGTTTATGAGCTTGTCATTAGTTTAAGAGATAACAAGAAGAAAGAAGAATAAGATAAAAAAGAAATGGCTGGAATTTTGAAGTTCCGGCCATTTCTTTTTATAAATTTTATGAATTGATACAAGGACGAAGCATAATTTTAGCTGTAAATATTCCATTATCATACGTGAAATCACATCCACCGCCAGTCTTTTCAACAATGTGGCGGACAGATTGAATTCCGATACCATTTTCATTTCTTTTAGAAGAAAGAAAAATGCCATGCTTTTGCTGGATTTTACCATCAAACGCATTTTCAATTTGAATTAAAATAAGATTAGAAGCATGTCGATAGATTTTGATATCGATTCGTTGTCTGAATTTTGCGGTCTTCAAGCTGGCTTCCAATGCATTTTCTAACAGGTTAGAAAGAACAAGACAAAAGTCTGTTTCATCGACTGAAATTTGTGCCGGAAGATCAATCTGCACGTGGAAAGGAATTGTGTTACGTTCAGCCAGTGTACAATAATAGCTGATTACACTGTCGATGACCTGATTTTCACAAAAATGCATATGCATAGTCGGGATTTTCTGGGTTACATTATATAGATATTCTTTTATTTTTTCTATATCTCCAGCTTCAGCCATTGAGGATAACTGAAGAAAATGATGGCGCATATCATGTCGTGCCTGACGTGTCTCTTCGATTGCATTGCAGAGGTTAGTATATCTTTCCTGTTGGATTGAAAGAAGATAGTTTTCTTGTTGAAGCCGTGCATTTCGGTTTAGACTGTTTGCCATTAATAAAAACAGAGCATAAAATAATGCAAGAATTATTAACAGAACAAGGCTGACAACAATATATATCTGTAAAATCCGTCCGGTATATAAGGTGCCATCGTATTTTGGAACCATGAACAGATTCAGTCCGATAAATATAAGCGGTAAGATCCAGAATACATACCAGGTCTGAGCAAAATTATCATCATCGATCATGATTCGGACAGTATGAGTGGCAGGATACCAGACGGCTAAAAGGAATAAAATACAGATAATGTTATAGATGATTCCTGTGCCAATCTGAAACCAGAGTATATTTTTTGAGGCAGGTAAATGCAAATCTATAATTGCATTTATTGCGCGGGAAAAACTATTCACGCAAGAAAAAACAGCACAAATCGCAAGAAAAATGCTAAAAGATTTCCAAATAGAAATCGCAAGAGTTTTATGATAGATCACCAAGAGGAACAATAACAGGAAAAAGAGAATGGGAGCTGTTTTAATCTGTAAAGCCGAGCATAATATACCTCCCAAAATGCAGAGTGCAATTAGAAGAGGAAAAAGCCAGGCAATTAGCTTTGGAAGAGATATTTTTAGTGTTGATTTTACAGGAAGATAGGCAAGAATCATCCCAGGTATAATTACAGTAAGTTCAAGTGTCGGGCGAAGAATATCGTTCATTATGTATGCCCCCTTTCAAAATAAGAAATTTATCTCATGCGTTTATTTTAACATAAAACATATAGACAAACTACGGGGCGGATTTACAATTCGTGCTATTTTTTGACTATTCGTGACAGAGCGATTGAAAACGAAAAGTGTTTTTTTATAATAAAAGCAGTAGATTACAAAGGCTGGAAAAAGGAGGAAAGTATAAATGAAAGGAAGAAAAATACTATTAGCGTTTATTATATCTGCAGTTACGCTCACATCGGGATGTGCAAATGGTACATCAAAGACAGAGGAGGCAAAATCAGAGCAGAAGACAACAGAAGAAAATGCAGTTGTTCCAATTAAACCACTTACTGAAAAAGCAATTGACGATAATCCATATATGGCAAAGAGCGATGCCAATATTCATCATGACTGTTATAATTCAGATACGACAGATGAAGTATTACCGGTTGACATTTATCCGGAGATAAATGTTTCTTATGAAACGGTAAATAAAAATGCATCTCCGGCGGTGTTTTTTGATACATATGGACATGCTGTTGTTCCATTGCAAGGAGGACTGGCTATCCGTGATATTAATGCGGATGAAGCACAGACAGAAGGTTATTTTTCACCGGCAAAGCATGATGGCGGAGGATATGTGATACAAAGCTCATATTCATTCGTAGATGAGAACAATCGCCTGGTATGTCCGACAAGCAACAACCATGTGCTTATGTTGAAAGCAACAGATGATGCGGGAAATGTCCTTCCGGAATTTGAAAAAGTGCTGGATATTGATATTAAAGCGGCGGCAGAAGAAATTACAGGGAAAACATTGGATCAGAACTTATTATCTGTAGTTTTTGACTATGAAGGAAATTTATGGTTTGCTACAGGCGGTTTCCGTATTTATCCGGAACGTAAACAGCAAGGTGCAATGGGATACATTTCAAGGGCAGTAATTGATGCCATCTTAAAGGGAGAACATGTTGATCTGAAAGAATCTACATTTGTATATGAATTGGAGCCTGGCGAAGGTGCAGAGAATGGAATTGCATCGTCAAAGGAAGGTGCAGTTATATTAACGAATCAAAATTGTTATTTATTAAATGCAAAAGATGGTGTACAGGTGCAGTGGTGTACCCCATATGAAAGCGTGGGAGCGAAAGACAGCAAAGAAGGAGATGAAACTACAGGCGGAGGTCTTGCCTGGGGAGGTGGATGTTCACCATCTCTGACAAGCAAATTAGTTATGTTTACAGATAATCAGGATCCGGTAAATCTGTTGGCATTAGATATGAAGACCGGGGAAATAGTGGCAAGCATGCCGGTAATCGATGAGCTTCCGGAAAATATGCAGGTGTCGGTAGAAAATTCAGCAATGGTATATGATAACGGAGAAGGCACAGTCAGCACAATCGTATGCAACTGGTTTGGAGCCGGAAGTGCAAAACTTGCGGACGCAGACAACGATTCTTCTATACAGACCTATGAAAATATTTACGATGTAAACTGGCTGAAGCAGGGAAATAAGATGGTCTTGCCGGGAGTAGAGCGTGTTGATACCATCAAGACAAAAGACGGATATAAAATGAAGAGTATCTGGTGCAGAGACGATATACATGATACATCTATGATGAAGCTTTCTACAGCGACAGGTTATATCTATGGTTATGTTCAGGACATGGAAAGTGGCATGTGGCAATTCATCATGTTAGATTTTGAAACAGGAGAAACAGCATTCACAATGGATGTTTCAGATAAACCGGGATACAACAATATGGCAATCGGCATGTATGCAGGAAATAGCGGAAATACATTATATTGCCCGACCGGATATCTGGAGCTCTTAAGATTGCAGGACAGATTTGTTTATCTGCCGGAGATGCCTTACCGAAAAGTAGATTTAGACAAGGCAAAGAGAAATGTACTAACACAAGAAGAATTTACAGAAGCCGGCGGGAAAGGAAATGTTGCAGGCTGGCTGAATACGATTACAGTAGAAAATGTACATCCAAATACTACTGTGGCAATACGAATGAAAGGAATTGCAGGAGAAGCAGATACATTTACATTATATGCATATGATAAAGAGAATAAATTAAAAGAAGTTCCTGCAGAGTTATGGCATATTCAGGAAGAAGATGGAACATTGCCGGATAAACTTACAGAGGATACATTATATGAAGTGCATGTTATGGTAGAAGATGGAGGAGAATTTGATCTTAGTGATACAGAAAAAGAAATTAAGATAGCAGTTATTCTCGGAAATAAATGATTTGTTTTTAAGGAAATCACCTGGATGGAGAAGAAATTTTGACCATTCAGGTGTTTTTTTATTGAAAGGTATAAAATTTGAATATTCAGAAAATTCATGATATAATTTAACAAATTTATCTCAGTCGAGAAGACTCCCACCTCTTCAGGTGGCGAGTAATAGCAAATTTGTCTCAGTGGGAGTCCAATCTCCGACTGAGATAAACGCTCCGCGAGGATGCGCAGTGATTCTGATAGGAATATGTCAGCTTCGCTGACCAGAATCACGCGCCAAGTCTCACGGACGTTCGACTTGATTAAAATAAATAGAACGGAAAATTTATATTGAAAAAGGAGGGAATATGACACAAAAGAGGAATAACAGATTATTAAATACAAAGTTAAATAAATACATAATTCCTGGAATAATGATGTCACTGGCGCTTCAATTGGGAAATATTGTCGATACCATTTTTGTCAGTAATTTAATAGGAGTGGATGCGATGGCAGCGGTTACGATGAGCCTGCCGGTTGAAACAGTTATCCAGCTTGTTGGTTACTGTCTTGGAGTCGGAGGCTCCATTGCAGCAGGTATCATGCTGGGAAGACGTGATAAGGAAACCGCTTCAAAACTATTTTCAGCAACCCTTACAGTGACTATTATTGTGGGGATTATTTTTTCTGTCGCTGCATTTTTTACAGCTGACCCAATCGCAAAAGCATTGGTATCAGATGGCGGTGTTTTAATGCATTACACAAGAGATTATATTTGGGTAAGTATGCTGGGTGCACCGGTAATCGGGGTAGGATTGTTGATGGTGAATTATCTTGGAGCGGAAAATCATCCGGAGCTTGCATCGGCATATCTGATTGTTGCAAATGTAATCAACCTTGTGCTCGATTATATTTTCCTTAAATATACTCCGATGGGAATTAAAGGGGCAGCATTATCCACGGTACTCGGCTTTCTTTTAGCAATGGTGATTTTCATTCTTTACATTCGTTCGGATAAACGAAACTTAAGCTTTGTAATTCTCAAAGCCAAAGACTTTGTAATACTAAAAGAAGCAATCGTAACGGGGGTTCCGATGCTTGTTTTCATGGCGACCAATTTCGTGAAAGCACTTGGGCTGAACCTGATTATCATGCACCTGATTGGAGAAGTTGGAATGGCAGTATTCACAGTTTGTGATAATGTTCTTATGATTGTGGAAATGTTAACGGGGGGAATCATTGGCGTAATCCCAAATGTTGCCGGAATCCTTTACGGAGAAAAAGACTTTGTCGGAATCCATGTTCTTTGCAAAAAGATGCTGAAATACAGTTATATTGTTCTGGCTTTGGTATTTGTCTGCATTATGGCATTTACTAAGCAGATTACGATTTTATTTGGAAGTGGCGGCGGAGAGTTAGGAGCACAGATGGTGAGTGCACTTCGTCTGTTCGCATTTTGTGCAGCACCGTATTTGTGGAATAAATTTATGGTAAGCTATTACGAATCAATCGAAGAGACATCCATTGCAAGTTTTGTTACACTTCTTGAAAATGCAGTTGTATTACTTCCGGTAACATTTGTCGGAATCTTTGTATGGAAACAGATTGACGGAATCGGAATCAATGGTATTGCAATCGCGTTTGTTGTTACGGAGTTCTTAACTGTGATCGCAGCAAATATATACAGAAAAATCAAATATAAAGAATCTACATTTTATATTATTCCTGAGCAGAATCCGGGAATCAACCTGGACTTTTCGATTAAAAGCAGATTGGAAGAATCGCAGGATGTTCATAGAAAAATCAAGGAATTCTGTATAGAAAATAATGTATCGGGAAGCAGGGCAAATCTTGCTGCTGTGTGTGCAGAAGAAATGACGGTAAATATTATTAAATTCGGAGGGAAATCTTCGAACTGGATTGATATTAATCTCTGTCTGGAAGAGGATATTTTAAACTTGAGAATCAGAGATAACGGAGTGAATTTTAATCCTTTGGAATATAAAAATGACAGCGAAGAATTTGATATCCATGGAATAGAACTTGTAAAGAAGATTTCAAAATCGATGAATTATATTCGTGCAATCGATATGAATAATACAATAATATCTTTTTAGGAGGTATGAAAGATGACTGCAATCAATGAAAGTAATGTTGAATTTAAGTTTCGCCCAGTGACAAAATTATTTGAAGAGCAGGTGGTCCTTCATCCGGACAAGCTTGCGGTTGTGACAAGTAAGGAAAGCTTTTCATATTCGAAATTAAATGAAAGAGCGAATAGAATTGCAAATGCACTCATCGAAAAGGGTGTGCAGGCAGAGACGATCGTAGGAGTTATTCTTGAGAGATGCTGTGATTTCTATGCGGTACGACAGGGAATTTTAAAAGCAGGAGGAGCATTTACGGTTGCTGCACCGGATTATCCGGATGACAGAATCCAGTACATTTTTGAGGATGCCGGAATTCCTTTTGTAATTACGACAAAGGAGATTGAAAAGGAAAGACAGGATTTATTTGCAAAGCTCGACTGCAAGGTGCTGCTTCTTGAAGAGCTTCTTGAAAATGAAAATGCAGAAAATCCGGATGTTGAAATAAAAGAGAATGATCTTTGCTACTGTATCTATACTTCCGGCTCAACAGGAAAGCCAAAAGGAGTTATGATTGAACACGTGAATCTGGCGAACTTTGTGAAACCAGATCCGAAAAATGCGGAAACCTTTGGATATGTAGACAAAGGCTCGGTTTCTCTTTCTATGGCAGCAATGACATTTGATGTATCGATTCTCGAAGAATTTGTTCCACTTACAAATGGTCTTACAGCGGTTATCGCAAGTGAAGATGAAATTAATAATCCAATTATTCTCGGAGATTTGATTGTAAAAAATAAAGTCGATATTATGACGACAACTCCTACATATTTGTCAAATATCATTGATCTGCCACAACTTACAGAGGCAATGTCCCAGATTAAGGTTTTTGATATCGGAGCAGAAGCATTTCCACCGGCACTTTATGAAAAGATTCGTCTGGTAAATCAGGATGCTTATATTATGAACGGGTATGGTCCGACAGAGACAACGATAAGTTGTACGATGAAGGTAATCACAGACAGTCAAAAAATTACAATCGGTGCTCCAAATGGAAATGTGAAGGTATTTATTGTCGATAAAGAGAATCATATCCTGCCGGACGGAGAAACCGGTGAGCTTGTTATAGCAGGTCTTGGAGTCGGAAGAGGATATGTAAATCTTCCGGAGAAAACGGCGGCTGCATTTATTGAATTGAATGGAGAACGTGCATATAGAACAGGCGACCTTGCGAAAATCAATTCCGATAATGAAATAGAGTTTTTCGGAAGAATGGACAATCAGATCAAGCTGCGAGGACTTAGAATTGAGCTTGGTGAGATAGAAGAAGTGATAAATAGCTTCGATGGCATTCTTACCAGTATTACAATCCCGGTAGATAATCAATACTTATGCTGTTATTTTATTGCAGACCATGACGTTGATACAGAAAAGCTTATGGAATACGCTTCCAAATCACTCGCACATTATATGGTGCCGGAGGTATTTATACAGCTTGAAAAAATGCCGATGACACAGAATGGAAAAGTTGATAAGAAAGCATTGCCAAAGCCGGTTTCAGCACCGACAAATTTGAAAGCAGCAGAAACTTTGATGCAGAAAAAGATTTTTGAGATTGTCTCTGAAATTGTAGGAAATGATTTCTTTGGAATTGATACCAGTCTTTACAAAGCAGGGCTTTCTTCCATCAGTGCAATGAAACTGTGCATTTTACTTTCGGATGAGTTCAAAGTTACTGTGAAAACAGGCGATATCCATGACAATAATACGATTGAAAAACTTGAAAAATACATCATGCTCGCACCGAAGCTTAGAACCTATGAAAAACGCGAGGTTTATCCGCTTACAGGATCTCAAAAAGGTATTTTTGCTGAGTGTAGCAAAAATCCAGACAGCACAGTTTATAATATACCATTCCTTTTTGAACTGGAAAATGCGATTGATGAGCAGAAGTTGGCTGATGCACTTACAAAGATGGTAAATGCACATTCTTATCTGCTTACAAAAGTGTATCTCAACAGTGACGGAGAGATGGTGCAAAGTCCGGGAGAAGATAAGTTTATACCAAAGATTATCAAGACTACAAACAGTGAGTTTGAAGCATTAAAAGAAAATCTGGTACGTCCGTTCAAGCTTGAAAAGGGGCGTTTGTTCCGTGCGGAAATTTATCTTACGGAAGATAAAAAATATTTGTTTACAGACTTTCATCATATTATTGCAGATGGTAATTCTTACGATATTATTTTTGAAGATATCAATAAGGCATATTGTGGTGAAAAACTTGAGAGTGAAACCTACACAGGATTTGATGCAGCTCTTGATGAAGAACAGCAGATGAAAGAGGGCAAATATAAAAAGGCCGAGAAATATTACGACAGCGTTTTCGAAGGTGTTGAAACAGAGTCACTTCCGCTTCCGGACATTTCAGGAAAAACTCCTGAAAAGGGAATTACGTCAAGAAAAGTAAACATTCCGGAAGAGAAAATTCGTGCTTACTGTGAAAAAGTAGGGGTTACGCCAAACACATTATTTACAGGATTATTTGGTATTCTTGCAACAAAATATTCAAATTCCGAGGACAGCCTTTTTGCAACGATTTACAACGGACGAAATGACTCCCGACTTGAAAACACCGTCTGCATGCTTGTAAAAACACTTCCTGTATACTGCGCTTTTGAGGAGAAAACGACAATACAGACATATATGGCAGAGCTTTCAGAACAGCTTATGTCATCGATGGCAAATGATATCTTCCCATTCTATGATATCTGTGCAAAATATGGTATCAATTCAGATTTCGTTTTTGCATATCAGGTAGAGTTAAGTGATGATTATCCAATCGGAGATACGATTGCAAGAGGACAGGATCTGTCGCTTGATATGGCGAAGATGCCACTGCTTATTCAGGTAAGAGAGTATGATCACGAATATGTACTTACTGCAGAATATAGAAGTGACATGTACAGCAAAGCGTTTGTTGATGGAATGCTTGAAGCCTATGAAGCAGCAATGGCTTCGATGCTTAAGTCAAAATATATTTCAGAAATTTCTGTGATTTCACCAAATGCCGTAAATCAAATTGCAACATTTAACAGTACAGAAAATGATTACGGCAGAAGTAAAACTATTTTCAACATGTTTTCTGAAATGGCCCAGAAGATACCAGAGCGCACAGCGGTAGTATTTAAAGATAAGAGATATACATACAAGGAACTGGATGAGATCAGTGACAGGCTTGGAAAATATATTGCATCACTTGGAATCGGCAGGGAGGATGTAGTGTCAATCCTGATTCCACGTTGTGAATATATGGCAATCGCACCGCTTGGAGTGATAAAAGCAGGTGCCGCATATCAGCCGCTTGATCCGACTTATCCAAAAGACAGATTAATGTATATGCTTGAAGATGCACAAGCGAAGCTTCTGATCGTCGACAGAGAATTACTTCCGTTGGTTGACGGTTATGAAGGAAAAGTATTGTATATGGATGAAATTATGCAGATAGAAGATCGTGATATGGAACTGAAAGAACCAGAGTTGCATGATCTGTTCATCTTACTCTATACATCCGGTTCAACTGGTGTTCCGAAGGGATGTATGCTTGAGTACGGTAATATTACTGCATTTAGTCATTGGTACAAAAAATATTATGAACTTGATTTTGATTCAAAGGTTGCAGCTTATGCATCATTTGGATTTGATGCATGTATGATGGATATTTATGGAACAATTGCAAATGGAGCCGAGCTTCATATTATTCCAGAAGAAATCCGCCTTGATTTTATTGCATTAAATGATTATTTTGAGACAAATGGTATTACACATTCCTTTATGACAACTCAGGTAGGAAGACAGTTTGCAATGGAGATGGATTGCAAGAGCTTGAAATATTTATCTGTAGGAGGCGAGAAGCTTGTTCCTTGTGAACCTCCAAAGAATTTCAAGTTTTTTAATGGTTATGGGCCTACAGAAAACACGATTTTCACAACTATATTTGAAGTGGATAAATATTACAATAATGTACCGATAGGTAAAGCACTTGATAATAATAAGCTTTATATAACAGATAAATTTGGTCATCTGCTTCCATATGGTGCATGTGGTGAGCTGATGATAGCCGGCTGGCAGGTTTCAAGAGGATACCTCAACAAACCTGAGAAAACGGCAGAAGTATATACAAAAAATATTTATGACGATGAGGAAGGATACGAGGTTTTGTATCATTCCGGAGACGTTGCAAGATATTTGACAGATGGAAATATCCAGATTATCGGAAGAAAAGATTCACAGGTTAAGATTCGAGGATTCAGAATCGAACTCTCAGAGGTTGAGGAAGTAATCCGAAGATACGAAGGTATAAAAGATGCGACAGTAGTTGCATTTGATGATCCATTCAGTGGAAAATATATTGCAGCTTATGTTGTATCAGACAGCAAAGTAGATATCAATGCATTAAATGATTTTATCAAAGAAACAAAACCACCATATATGGTTCCGGCTGTTACAATGCAGATTGATAAGATTCCGTTGAACCAGAATCAGAAGGTAAACAAAAAGGAACTTCCAAAACCGGAAAAGAAAGTAGAAGAAATCATCAAGCCACAGAATGATATCCAGCAGAAAATCTTTGATTGTGTTGCAGAAGTATTAGGATACACAGAATTTGGAATTACAACAGATATTTTTAGTGTCGGACTTACATCTATCAGTGCGATTAAATTAAATATGCTGATTTCGAAGAAGTTTGATATTGTTATCAAAACATCAGATATCAAAGATAATCCGACAATTGAGAAACTTGAAGGATTTGTGCAAAAAGCAGGAAAGACATCAAAGAGAGAAATTCAAGAGATTTATCCGCTTACAAATACGCAGGAAGGAATATTTATCGAATGTACTGCCAATATGGGTACAACCATTTATAATATCCCATATCTGTTTAAACTGGATAGAAAAGTAGATCTTGATAAGCTGGCGAAAGCAATAGACAGTATGGTTGAAGCACATCCTTATCTCAAGACAAATCTCTTTATGGATGAGAATGGAGATGTTCTTCAGAAACGTGATGACGATTTAGAGTACAGAACACAGATTATTGATGGGATGGATAAAGAGACGCTTGTTCGTCCATATATGCTATTTAACGAACAGCTTTTCAGATTTGAGATTCACAGAACAGCAGCCGGAAATTATTTGTTCCTGGATTTGCATCATATTATTGCAGATGGTACATCTCTTGAGATTATCATCAATGACATTAACAGGGCGTACAGTGGAGAAACTCTGAAAAAAGAAGAATATACATCGTATGAGCTTGCACTGGATAACAGAGATGCTTTGAATGGCGATACATATAAAAATGCAGAAGATTATTATAAATCAGTATTTGAAAAAGCCGGTGGAAGTATAGCATTTTATCCGGATAAATCGGGTGCTGTTCCTACAGCGGAAATGTATCACAGAGAAGTTTCCGAGATTTCAGTCCAGAGCGTAAAAGATTTTTGTAAGAAAAACGGAATCACAGAAAATGTATTTTTTATTGCGGCATTTGGGCTTACACTTGGAAAATATAATTTCAAAGAGAACGCTGTTTTCACAACAATTTACCATGGAAGAAATGATTCGAGACTTTCCGATACAGTCGGTATGCTTGTAAAAACGCTTCCGGTTTACTGTGACTTTTCAGGACAGACGAGAGAATATCTGGCAGATGTCCAGCAACAGCTTATGGATTCTATGAACAATGACATTTATCCATTTTCACAGATTAGCCGTGAGTTTAATATCAAAGCAGATGCCATGGTGATTTATCAGGGTGATAACTTTGAATTTGATACAATAGGCGGTGAATTTGCTTCGGAAGAACCGGTACATTTAAATGCTGCGAAAGCACCTGTTTCCGTAAGTATTTCTATTGAAAGAAATAAATTTGTCTTTGAAATTGAGTATCGTGGAGATATGTATCGCGAAGAGACGATGAAATATCTCGCAGATAACCTTGAGCTTGCGATTGATGGGCTGACGAAGGAAGAGAAAGCATCCGATATCAGATTGTTATTTGAAGAAGAGACCAAGATGGTGGATGTTCCGGATCATGCAGGAAAAACATTTGTTGAACTGTTTAAAGAGACTGTTACAAAATATCCGGACAAGGCTGCAGTGAAGGATGAATTTGGAGAGCTCACTTACAAAGAACTCGATAGAATGTCCGATTATGTTGCACAAAAGCTTACAGAAAATGGATTTGGAAGAGAAAAAGTTGCAGGTATTTTGTGTGGAAGAACGAAAGAATTTACCGTTGCTTATCTTGGTGTTATGAAAGCCGGTGGTGCATATGTTCCGCTGGATCCGGAGTATCCGCAGAGCAGAATCGAATATATGCTGACAGATTCAGGAGCAGAGAATTTGCTTGTAGTAAACAAGTATCGTGATCTGGTTGCATTTTATGATAAAAATATCATCAGTCTTGATGACGTGGCAGAAGAGGCAAAAGAGTTTGAGCTTTCAGTAGAACTTACTCCTCCGAGACCGGAAAATCTGGCGTATATGATTTATACCTCAGGTTCAACCGGAAAGCCAAAGGGTGTTATGATTGAACATAGAAATTTATTGAATCTGATAGAATATCTTGTTTCATCAAGAAAAATGACACCTGATTTTACAGTTGCAGAGTTTGCAAGCTTTTGCTTCGATGCATCTGTTGTGGATTTGTTTGCTCCACTTACCGTTGGGGCAATGCTGTATATTTTACCGGAAGGTATCAGAAAAGATGCGGTTGCAGTTGCGAAGTTTGTAAGAGAAGAAAATATTACGACTATTACGATTCCGACTCAGATTGGAGAATTGGTGACAGAATTACTGGAAGAAGCTCCGGCATTGCGCTTTGCAACACTTGGCGGTGAGAAATTCAAGCATTATAGAAATCGTACGTATCAGATGATCAATGGATATGGACCGACAGAAAATACGGTTTCATCAACAGAATTTTTCGTTGATAAGCAGTATGAAAATATACCGATTGGAAAATCGCAGACAAATATCCGAAGCTATATCGTAGATAAAGATTTGACCAGACTTCCGGTAGGCGCATCTGGTGAGTTGTGTCATGCAGGAAGACAGATTGCAAGAGGATACCATAATCTTCCGGAAAAAACAACGGCAGCGTTTGTCGAAAACCCATTCTCAATCTGCGAGGAAGATAAACGTCTTTACAGAACCGGAGATATGGTCCGCATGAAAGGAGACGGAAACATAGAATACATCGGTCGAATCGATTCACAGGTAAAAATCAGAGGATACCGAATCGAGCTTGGCGAGATTGAGGGAGCGATAGTGAAATATGATTCTGTTCAAAATGCGGCTGCCAAAGTAATTGAAAAAGGCGGTAATAAATATATTGTTGCTTACTATACAGGCGTAAGCATTTCCGATGAAGAAATGAAAAACTTCTTAGAGCCGCTTATCCCGGATTACATGATGCCGTCCTTCTTTGTTCATCTTGATAAGATGCCTGTAACACCGGGTGGCAAGATTGACAAAAAGGCACTTCCTGAACCAGAGATGAGTGTAGAAAGAAATAGCTATGTCGCACCGGTTACAGCTGTTCAGACAGAGCTTTGCGGTATTTTTGAGAAAGCACTTGGTATTGATAAAGTAGGAATCGAGGATAATTTCTTTGATTTGGGAGGTTCTTCGCTTACTGCATCAAAGGTTGCAATCATGTGTCTGTCAAAGAATATCGGTATTGTATATGCAGATATTTTCAAATATCCTACAGTGCATGAGCTTTCTGCAATGCTTGGAAATGATGAAGCAGTGGAAGATACTACAGGAGGCAATGAATTTTCAAATTACAGTTATAATAAAATACAAAGTGTGATAAGTGGAAATATCGAAGAAAATGTGGACCTTGTGACAAAAGAAAAAATCGGAGATATCATGATCACAGGAGCGACCGGATTCCTTGGAATACATATTTTGAAGGCGTATCTGGATCATTATGACGGAAAGGTTTATTGTCTTGTACGCAAAGGCTCATATGAATCACCGGAAAAACGAATGATGAATATGTTGATGTATTATTTTGATAATCCGTACAAAGAAATGTTTGAAAAACGCATCGTATGTGTGGACGGAGATATTACATCAAAAGAAGATGTCGACAGATTAGCAGAATACAAATTCCAGACATTAATTAACTGTGCAGCGTGTGTAAAACATTTTGCGGCAGGCGATGTTCTTGAAAAAATAAATGTAATAGGAGTAGAAAATCTGATTGATTTATGTAAAAATAATGCACGTAGGCTGATTCAGATATCAACAGTCTCAGTCAGTGGTGAAGGGTCAGACGGCGTACCGCCGATGTCGAGAGTTTTCTGTGAAAATGATTTATACATCGGGCAGAACATTACAAACGAATATATCCGTACAAAATTTATTGCAGAAAGAGCTGTACTTGAAGCGGTTGCAGACGGTCTTGACGGAAAGATCATCCGTGTAGGTAATCTTATGAGCAGAGATTCCGATGGTGAATTCCAGATTAACTTTATTACAAACGGTTTCCTGCGAAGCCTGAGAGGTTATAAAGCAGTTGGAAAATTCCCGGTAGGAAGTATGCATGAAGTGACAGAATTTTCACCGATCGACTCTACAGCACTTGCAGTTTTGAATCTGGTACAGACGGACAGAAGATTTACCGTATTCCATGCATGCAACAGCCATCATATCTTTATGTCAGATTTGATCTATGCAATGCGTGAACATGGATTTAAGATCGATATTGTAAAAGACGAGGAGTTTGAGACTGCAGTAAAAGAATTTGCAAAAACAGGGCAGGATTCGGATGCTGTTTCAGGTCTTATCGCATACACGTCACACAATGAAAATGAAATCTATACGCTGGATTACGGCAATAGATTTACATCACAGATTCTTTACAGATTAGGTTACAAATGGCCTATTACAGATGACAGATATCTTGAAAGTGCGATTGAGGCACTGGACAGACTTACATTTTTTGATTAATTTAAGGAGAAAAATTTATGGAAATTATTAGTAAAACAGATGGAACGAAAACAACAATGGAGATTGTAGGATGGCTGGATACACAGACAGCTCCACAGTTAGAAGAAGAACTTTCAAAGCTTACAGACGAGATCACAAGTCTTGTATTTGATTTCGCAAAGCTTGAATACATTTCATCAGCAGGTCTGCGGCAAGTAATTGCCGCATACAAAAAGATGCAGAATAAGGACGGATTTAAAATTATAAATGTGTCTGACGAAGTCTTTGATGTGTTTAGTCTTACAGGATTTGATCAGAAAATAGATATTGAAAAATAAGACATGTGCTTACAAATCAGGTGAGAAAGGATACAGAGGATGAAACATAAAAGTCATGAGAGGGATGGTTTTAAAAGTAAGACAGGATTTGTTTTAGCATGTATTGGTTCAGCAGTCGGTATGGGGAATATATGGAGATTTCCATATATGGTATCTGACTGGGGCGGTATGACATTTTTAATTCCATATATTTTATTTGTAATTTTGATTAGTTCTTCCGGTGTGATCGAAGAGATGGCATTGGGACGTGCAGCCAAAGGCGGACCGATCAAAGCATTTGGAACGTGTACGCAGATGCGGACAGGAAAGCGAAAGCCGGGAGAAATAATCGGTGTTTTGCCGGTCCTTGGATCGTTTGCACTGGCAATTGGATATACAGTTGTAGTTGGCTGGATCTTTAAATATGCATTTCTGGCATTGACCGGTAAAGTTGCAGCAATGGGACAGGACATGGACATAATCGGCGGAATGTTCGGAAGTACAGCAAAAGTCTTTGGCAACAATTTGTGGCTGGTGATTGCAGTGATCGTGACAGCCGTTATCATGGCATTTGGAATCGCAGGAGGAATTGAGCGGGCGAATAAAGTCATGATGCCATTTTTGTTTATCATGTTTTTAGGGCTTGGAATTTATATTTTCACATTGCCGGGAGCAGAAGCCGGTTATCGTTATATATTTACAATCAAGCCAAAAGGTCTGTTAGATATTAAGCTATGGATATATGCATTCGGACAGGCATTCTTCTCGCTTTCAATCGCAGGAAACGGAACGGTGATATATGGTTCTTATTTAAGCGAGGAAGAGGATTTGGTGAGTTCTGCAAGAAATGTAGCGATTTTTGACACAATGGCGGCATTGCTCGCAGCATTTGTGATTATTCCGGGGATGGCAGTCGGCGGAGCTGAATTATCTTCAGGCGGTCCGGGACTTATGTTTATCTATCTGATCAACGTATTTAACGGAATGCCGGGCGGTAAGCTTGTAGGAATCATTTTCTATCTTTGTGTATTATTTGCCGGAATGAGTTCGCTGGTTAATCTGTATGAAGCTCCGGTAGCAACATTGCAGGAAAAATTCGGATTAAAAAGATTCTCGGCAGTTGGTGTGATCGCAGTGATCGGATGCGCTGTTGCACTGCTTATTCAGGGAATCGTTTCAGGGTGGATGGATGCGGTTTCAATTTATATTTGTCCACTTGGTGCAATGCTGTCAGCAATCATGTTCTTCTGGATTGCAGGAGAAGAGTTTGCTTTGCAGGCAGTAAACAAAGGCAGAGATAAGAAGATTGGAAGATGGTTTGTTCCGGTCGGAAAATATGTGCTGGTTCCATTGGCATTTCTGGCGTTGGTAGCCGGAGCATTGCTTGGTGGAATCGGGTGAAAAAAGGAGATATTGCAGAGCAAGGGGCGATGCAATGTCTCCTTTTACAAATTCATTCAATGTTTCACACATACTTGCTTTAACTGTTCTTTTGTACCATAATATAATACGGAATTTAATTTAAAGAAAAGGGGTAGAGAACTGTGAAGAAAAATAAATACGAGATAGATATGTGTAATGGTTCTATTATGGATAAGCTGATATCATTTTCACTTCCACTTATGCTTTCTGGTATTTTGCAGTTGATGTTTAATGCGGTAGATATTGTTGTTGTCGGACGATTTAGTGGAAGTCAGGCGTTGGCTGCGGTCGGTTCAACGACAGCGTTGATTAATATATTTACCAATTTATTTATTGGAATCTCTCTTGGTGCAAATGTACTGGCAGCAAGATTTTATGCTTCCGGCAAGGAAAAAGAAATGTCGGAAACGGTACATACAGCGATCACACTGGCACTGATCAGTGGAATTATAATGGCAGTAGTGGGACTGTTATTGGCAAAATTGGCATTGGAGTTGATGGGAACGCCTTCTGATGTAATAGAGTTATCTACTCTTTATATGAGGATTTATTTTTGCGGAATGCCATTTTTTATGTTATATAACTATGGTGCGGCCATTTTAAGAGCTGTCGGAGACACAAAACGTCCGCTTATATTTTTGATTATTTCAGGTGTGGCAAATGCAGGATTAAATATGATTCTTGTAATTATTTTCCACATGGGTGTTGCCGGAGTTGGAATCGGAACAGTCATTTCACAGTTAATATCCTGTATTTTAGTACTTCGGTGTTTGTATAAATCTGAAGGGTGTTATCAATTAAGATTTTCTAAATTAAGAATTCAGAAAGTATATTTAAGACAGATTTTTCAAGTTGGAATTCCGGCCGGAATCCAGAGTACAGTTATCAATTTTTCAAATGCATTGTTACAGTCATCCGTCAATTCCTTCGGCTCGACAGCGATGGCCGGTTATACAGCGGCAAATAATATTCTGGGATTTTTATATGTCTCCGTCAATGCTGTGACACAGGCATGTATGAGCTTTACAAGCCAGAACTATGGTGTTGGAAAATATAAACGTATGGATCGGGTGCTGATAAATTGTTTGATTTTATCAGTTGTTATATCAGGAGTCCTCGGTTGTGGTTCTTATGCATTTGGAACAGAAATATTGAAGGTTTATACGGAAGATCCGAAAGTAATCCAGTGTGGTCTGGAAATTTTATCAATGACAACAGTTACTTACTTTTTGTGTGGAATTATGGATTTGTTTCCGGGAGCGCTGCGAGGAATGGGGCGTTCAGGTGTGCCGATGATCCTATCTATTATCGGTACAGTCGGAACGAGAATTGTGTGGATATTTATGCTGTTCCCACAACATAGATCACTGGAATTTTTATTTATTTCTTATCCGGCATCCTGGTTACTTACAATCGTAATGCAGGTAATATGCTTTTATTTTGTACGAAAACAGGTACATGCAAAAGGACGAGAGAGAATGATGCGGGAAGCACAGGCAAAATGATATAAAATACAAAATGATAGAGAATACGATAAGCTTTTTGTTAAGCACAATGAATAGAAATAGAAAGAGAAAGGAAGTAATATGACAAAGCAGGATAATTCAAAGGTAGATGAGGGATTACAGGGAAATGAGAAAATTGAGGAAGCAATTTTAGGATTGCAAAAAGAAAGTACGCAGGAAATGCTGGCACATACATTGACCGTAATCCGCAGACGAATGAAAGAAAAAGGACAGGTGATTCTGGCGGTAGAGCCACCGAAGGGGCTGGAACAAATTCAAATCCAGGCGGTTCAGACATCGGATGGACAGAGCTGGTGGACGGCATTTACAAGTTTTGAAGAAGAATTAAAAGGTGGAGACAGTGTGAAGTCTACATTTTTAACAGATATAGATAAATTATTTGAAACAGTGCTTCAAGTAGAGGGAATCCAAGGTATTATTTTAAATCCATGGAATCGAACGATAATGCTGGATAAAAATCTGATCCGGGTGATACTTGGGGCAAAAGCTTAAAATAAAGGGAAAAAACATGATGAAAAGTATAATAGCAGGAATATTAGGAGTACTTGGAATACTGTGCTTTCTGTATGGAATTATGATACAGGCAACCCGGTCCGGAACAAAATTTTTCCTTGTCTGGTTTGGGATGGCGCTCGTTTTTCTTATGATGGGAATCGGAATTTACTGTGGAATATGGGACAAGATTCCAATGGTTGTACGTGGGGGGATATTGCTTATTTTTGCACTGGGGATGACATCATTTATTATTGTAGAAGGATGTATTATCAGTAGCTTAGCGACAGAAGAAAAAGAAAACCTGGATTATATTATTGTACTTGGTGCACAGGTAAAAGAAAGCGGTCCAAGTATTGTGCTCAAATATCGTTTGGACAAGGCTTTGGAATATATGAATGAAAATCCGAAGACGATTTGTATTGTATCCGGCGGACAAGGATATAACGAGCCGTACTCAGAAGCAGAAGGTATGGCAAAGTATCTGATCGAGCAGGGCATGTCATCAGATAGGATTATCAGGGAAGATAAGTCGAAAACTACAGAGCAAAACATTGCCAACAGCATGAAATATATTAAAAAGAAGGCAACAATCGGACTTGTGACAAATAATTTTCATGTATATCGGGCATTACAGATTGCAAAAAATCAAAAAATAGAAAATATATATGGAATAGCGGCAGATTCGTCAGCATTTTACATGCCAAACAATATGTTTCGGGAATATCTGGCAGAGATGAAATACCAGGTCAGAAAAGTATTACACTTGAATCATCGGGGAGAAAATTAGATGGTAAATATTATTGAGATTACAGAGTTTGAAGCACCGGAGTTAGATATTTATGCAAGAAAGACAGAGGCACAGCTTTTGAATCGTGATAAACCAGAAGAAGGAATTTTTATTGCAGAAAGTCCAAAGGTAATTGAACGGGCACTGGACGCAGGGTATGTTCCGATTTCTGCGTTGGTTGAGAAAAAACAGATTGCAGGGGAAGCGAAATGTATCATAGAAAGACTGAGTGAAGAACAGTTGAATGAAATTCTGATTTATACAGCAGAATCTGAAGTGTTAACGCAGCTTACAGGATTTCAGCTTACAAGAGGAATGTTGTGCGCAATGCATCGCAGAGATTTGCCGAAAGTAGAAGACATCTGTAAGAATGCACGACGGATTGCTATTTTAGAAAATGTGATGAACCCGACGAATGTCGGTGCAATCTTCCGTTCTGCGGCGGCGATGAATATTGATGCAATCTTGCTTACGTCCGGATGCAGTAATCCACTTTACAGGAGGGCAATTCGTGTTAGTATGGGGACAACTTTTCAAATTCCATGGACATTTGTGAATAACTCTTGTTCCTGGCCGGAAGAAGGAATTGATATTCTCCACAAGATGGGATTCAAGACAGCCGCCCTTGCACTTAGTGATAATTCTGTCCGAATCGATGATGAGAAACTGATGCAGGAAGAAAAGCTGGCAATCATACTTGGAACGGAAGGCGACGGTCTGGCAACCGAGACCATTGCCGATTGTGATTATACCGTGAAGATTCCGATGACGCATGGAGTCGATTCGTTGAATGTGGCAGCGGCGAGTGCGGTAGCGTTTTGGCAGTTGGCGGTAGCCATTTAGGGACGGGGAGCCATTTAGGGACGGAGTTAGTGGCTTTTTTGCACAGACAAAAAGCCACTAACTCCGTCACTATTGGCCTTCCAAAGCAAGAAAAAACTATGCAATCCAGCAAAATAGAGATATACTTTGTATATCATTATTTTGTCTGGAGGAAAAACAAATGGAGAAACAAGTTATTGAGAAGTTAATCGACACTGCAATCGAGCAACTAAAATTTTCTTATGCGCCGTATTCCAATTTTAAAGTTGGGGCAGCATTGCTGGCAAAAAAAGGAACGGTGTATACTGGATGCAACATTGAAAACGCAGCATTCACACCAACGAACTGTGCGGAACGCACCGCATTTTTCAAGGCAGTCAGTGAGGGGGTGCACGAATTTGATGCAATCTGTATTGTTGGTGGAAAGGAAGGAATTCTGACAGAATATGCAGCTCCCTGCGGAGTATGCAGACAAGTCATGATGGAATTCTGTAATCCGGATACATTTCAGGTGATACTTGCATTGGACAAAGAACATTATGATGTTTATACCTTGCGTGAGTTGATGCCACAAGGATTTGGTTCGGGAAATCTGGCGTAGAAGACTAATGGGGACGGGGTTTTAGACCAATGGGGACGGAGTTTTCTGTCTTTTTTCTACGAAAAAAGCCAGAAAACTCCGTCCCCATTGGTCCATTAGTCTAGAATTGACAGCAAAGCTGTATGGGAGATATACTCTGTATAACATTTATTTTATCTGTCAGGAAAGAAAAGAGGAAGTGACGCATGACTTTACAACAATTAACATATCTTGTGACAGTCGCTGAATGTGGAAATATCACAGAAGCAGCAGAACAATTATTTATTTCACAGCCGAGTTTAAGCAATGCTATTCATAATCTGGAAAAGGAAATGGGTGTGACAGCATTTGTACGCTCCAATAAGGGTGTGGTTGTGACACGCGAAGGGGAAGAATTATTATCCTATGCCCGCATGCTTTTGGAACAGGCAGACATCATGAAAGAACATTTTGGAAATGAAGAAAAAAGAGTGCCGAAATTTTCTGTATCCTGCCAGCACTATTCATTTGCGGTAAATGCATTTGTAGATGTGATTAATCAGTATAATGTTGAAAAATACAGCTTTATCTTGCGGGAGACTCAGACGGGTGAGATTATAGACGATGTTGCACAAGGAAAAAGCGAACTGGGGATTCTGTATTTATCAGAACATAATGAAGATGTGCTTTTAAAACTTTTAAAGAAAAATGAATTGATCTTTGAAGAATTATTCGTTGCCAATCCGCATGTTTTCATAAGTAAAGAGCATCCGTTGGCAAAAAAGGAGAGCTTAACAATAGAAGATTTGAGGCCATATCCATATCTTGTTTTTGAACAAGGTGAGCGCAATTCATTTTATTTTTCGGAAGAGTTTTTAAGTGTTTTAGATTTTCCGAAGAATATTCAAGTGCGAGACAGGGCAACACTGTTTAATCTTGCTATCGGATTGAATGGATTTACGGTAAGTTCCGGTGTGCTTGATCAAAAATTAAATGGAGAAAATATCATTGCCAGACCGCTTGAGATGAATTGCAAGATGCGAATTGGGATGGTGAGACGAAAAAATATGTTATTGAGTCGTTATGCGAAGGCATATATCGAGGCGATTAAACCATTGGGGACGGAGTTTTCTGGCTTTTTTTCGTAGAAAAAAGCCAGAAAACTCCGTCCCCTTTTGACCTTCTGCTGCGACGCCCCCTTTTGACCTTCTGCTGCGAAAATTAATAAAATTTTAAGACAAGGATACTCAGGAGAAAATTGAAAATTAGAAGAAAAAGGAGTATAATTATTATGCTATAGTTTCTTCATAATATAAGAAAGAAACCATAAGGACGAAGCAAGAAACTGTAGGAAAGGAGTCAAATTTGAAGTTTAGAAATATAAAAGTAGCAAAAATCATAGGAACTAAAACACTTGCAGGACTTTTGTCAGTAGGTTTGGCTATGAGTGCCCCAATAGCTGCATTTGCAGAGGATGGCAATGTAGCAGTAACACAGACAGCAGCGGGAATGCAGGCAAAAGCGGTGGATGGATCTGAGAATCTTGTTAATGTATCGGACAGTGTTCTTCAGATGGTTCAGAATGGAGAAGTTTATCTGGATGAGGCAAGCCAGTATCTGCTTGATGCAGCAACAGGACAGAAGGTTAATCCAGAGACTGGTGAGCGTGTAGCAGAGACGACAGTGACTCCGGAAAATCCGGCAACACCGGAGAATCCAGGAACACCAGAGAACCCAGAAACACCGGAGAACCCAAGTACACCGGAAAATCCAGGAACACCGGAGAACCCAAGTACACCGGAAAATCCAGGAACACCGGAGAATCCAGGAACACCGGAGAATCCAGGAACACCGGAGAATCCAGCAACACCAGAGAATCCGGATAGTGCGAATAAGACGGAAGATTCCAAGGACGACCAAACAGCAGAGACAGATAAGAAAGAGGAACAACCGGCAGCAGCTCCGACTGAAACGAAGGAAGAAGAGAATCCGGGTACAGAGACAACCTCTGCAGGAAGCAACCAAGCTTTGATTGCTAGTCAGAAGATTGTGAAGCTGCCACAGGTAGTGGAAGATTTCCGTTTCTGGACAGTTGCAAGAAAGTATGCATTTGCAAAGACAGATTTGTATGTTCGAGAGTCTATTCCAAGTTCAGAAAAAGATATCAAAGCAAGTGAAGTATCAAAGGAAGAGAAAGCAGCAGATTTAAAAAATGTAGCGAAGCGTTCAAAGATATTAAGCAAAACAGCAGAAAAAAAAGCAACAGCAAAGACAGAAAAGACATTTGACAAACAGGTTGCACAGCAGCAGTTGACAGAAGGTGTCCGAGCTGTAGGACAGATTACACAGGATGGTCTGTTGTATGTTCTCAAAGAGGAAGAGAATGGATGGCTGTATGTAGAGTCTGGTAATGTTCGTGGTTTTGTCAGAGCATCGGAAGTATATACAGGAGATGCAGCACAGAAATTGTTATCTGTTTATCAGAAACAAGCGAAGAAAAAAGCAGAGGCACAGAAGACAGAATATAAAGGAATTGAGGGAACTGCAAAGACAGCGACTGCTTTAGTTGACCCTTCCGAAAATCAGGCATTTACATATTTGAGAGCTACAGTGAATCAGACAGTAGTAAAGAAAGAATATGCATTGGTAAATGTAGACAAGCTAAATATCCGCGAGGAGAAGAGTGAGGATTCCCTGCTCGTTGGAACGCTGACACAAGGAAACCTCTGCTATATTCTTGCAGACCAGGATTCGGAGTGGACATATATCGAATCTGGTGATGTGCGAGGATTTGTAAAGCGTGAATATCTGAGCACAGGTGATGAAGTTACAAAACAGGTAAATGAAACCGGAGAAGAGAAATTTACAACAGCAAAAGAGGAGCTGAAACCGGAAGAAAATGATGCATTATATTATACGCTCACATCGACAAAAGCAGGAACTCCGAGTGGAGAAATCAGACAGTCCATGTTGGAATTTGCTTCACAGTTTGTCGGTAATCCATACGTATGGGGAGGCACAAGCCTGACAGATGGAGCGGACTGCTCAGGATTTGTACAGCAGATTTATAAACAGTATGGTTATGATCTTCCACGAGTAGCAGCAGACCAGGCACAGTATGGTACAAAGATTGCAGTAGAAGATGCACAGCCGGGCGACTTGATTTTCTATGCGAAAGACGGAGACATTCACCATGTTGTAATGTATGCGGGAAATGGAAAGACAATTGAAGCTGCAAATGAAAATGACGGTATCATTTATGGAAATGTAGATACAACAGAGGCAGTGTGGGCAACACGAATCTTAAATGATCAGTATTCGGTAGCAGGTGCCGGAATCGGCGAAGTCAATGCAACAGAGGATATGTATGGACAGTGTCTTGGTAATTTCAAGATCACATATTATTGTGCATGTGAGATTTGTTGTGACGTAGAGACAGGAATTACAGCCACAGGAACTCCGGTTGTAGAAGGTCAGACAATTGCAGTAGATCCAAATGTAATTCCGTATGGAACAAAAGTTATCATCGGTGGACATGTATTCACAGCAGAAGACTGCGGTGGAGCCATCAAAGAAAACCGTATTGATGTTTATGTGAATAACCATGCAGATGCATTGGCACTTGGAGTGACAAATGCTGATGTATATCTCGTGAAATAGACCAATGGGAGAGCCAACGGGGACGAGAGCCAACGGGGACGGGGATTAGTGGCTTTTTTGCTTGAGCAAAAAAGCCACTAATCCCCGTCCCCGTTGGCCTCCTCCCCATTGGCCTACTCACAGCAATTCCGAATTCTGTAGTGTCGGATTGAATGCATCGGAGATAGTGCGGATTGGCCGCACATCTAACACATAATCCGACGGCATTTGTCTGGGCGACATACCTGTGATATCTTTAAAAACACGATTGAAGTGCCGGATTGTATCGAAACCGCATTTGGCAGCAATTTCAGTAATCGCAAGATGTTCGGTATTATTTTTCAATAACTCTATGGCATGTTCCAGACGGACGGCGTTGAGATATTGTGAAAATGTCATCCCGGATACTTTGCGGAAAAATTTTGAAAAATATGGTTCTGATAATTTCATAAAATCTGCGGCGTCAGAAAATGTGATGTAATCATATTTGGTTTCAATCTCGGAAAGAAGATTTTTATAATTGTCAATGGAAGAATGTTTCTCAGGCTGAATCTGAGCAGCAAGTTCTTCTTTGCGGAATATTTCAATCATAAGATCTGTAATCAATGAGCGGAGCTTTAAATCGTAGAACATTTTCTGCGATTTTAATTCTATCTGCATTTTTTCGAAATATTCTTTAATTGGATAGGAGTGTTCTAATTTTGCTCCTGCAAGACGGTGTTCTTTTAAGATTCCACTTAAGAGAGAGGAATCAAAAAGTATGATTGCGACAATACTGTCGGGAGAACTTTTGATGTAGTGGATATCTCCGCCTTGAAGAAAAATTGCATCTCCTGTGGCAAGGGGATATTTTTCATGATTGTCAGAGACAATAATCTCACCGGATTCTACATAGATCAGTTCACTTTCAAGATGCCAGTGCGGCAGATTCTGCAGGTTGCGATAGCGGCCTGTCCAGACACGCTCTTTTCCGTTATAGTTTCGTTTTTCAAAATTAGCAAGCATGGAAACCATCCTTTCTATACAAATTTATTTCCGCTGAGAAAAAATTCACTTCTATAAATGGCAAGCTAATTACAAATTTTTTCCACGTGCGTTCAATTTGAATTTCAAAGAAAAGCATTTTCTTATATTTTACAAAATAGAGTAATAAATGTCCATAATTAGATAAGATTTTTCTTTCTATTTCGCATCTGAAAAGCTATACTAAAATTAGAGTTAAAGAAGCAGACTAATGAATTGCAAGAAAAGTGTTAGTTTGCAAAAAATGAGCGAAAAATAAGATTTGAAAAGGAGAGAACAAATTATGTTAGGATGTAAAGATTACAAATTTTGGTTTTGTACAGGATCACAGGATTTATATGGAGATGAATGTCTGTCACATGTAGCAGAGCATTCACAGATTATCGTAAATGCGTTAAATGAATCAGGATTACTTCCGTATGAAGTTGTATGGAAACCAACACTGATTACAAATGAAGTGATCAGAAAGACATTTAATGAAGCAAATACAGATGAAAACTGTGCAGGTGTTATCGTATGGTGTCATACATTTTCACCGGCAAAATCATGGATTCTTGGATTGAAAGAGCTGAGAAAACCATTGCTTCATTTCCATACACAGTTTAATCGCGAGATTCCATACGATACAATCGATATGGATTTCATGAATGAAAATCAGGCAGCACACGGAGACCGTGAGTTCGGACATATTTTCACACGTCTGAACAAGAGCCGCAAGGTTGTGATGGGATATTGGCAGGATAAAGAAACACAGGAAAGAATCGGTTCTTGGATGCGTACAGCAGTCGGCGTGATTGAAAGCAGCCATATCCGTGTTATGCGTATTGCCGACAATATGAGAAATGTTGCCGTAACAGAGGGCGATAAAGTAGAAGCACAGATTAAGTTCGGATGGGAAGTTGATGCTTATCCGGTAAATGAGATCGCAGCTGTTGTACAGGATGTAAAACCAGGTGATGTAGAAGCACTTGTAGAAGAATATTACAGCAAATATCAGATTCTTCTGGAAGGAAGAGATGAAGCAGAATTCCGTAAACATGTAGCAGTTCAGGCACAGATTGAGCTTGGATTTGAAAAATTCTTAGAAGAACAGAACTATCAGGCAATCGTAACACATTTCGGTGATCTTGGTTCATTACAACAGCTGCCGGGACTTGCTATCCAGAGATTGATGGAAAAAGGATACGGATTCGGTGGAGAAGGCGACTGGAAAACAGCAGCTATGGTCCGTGTTATGAAGATTATGACACAGGGAATGAAAGATGCAAAAGGAACTTCATTTATGGAAGATTACACATACAATCTCGTTCCTGGAAAAGAAGGAATCCTTCAGGCACATATGCTTGAGGTTTGCCCGACAATTGCAGATGGTCCGATCAGCATCAAGTGTCAGCCATTGTCTATGGGAAATCGTGAAGATCCAACTCGTCTTGTATTTACAGCAAAAGAAGGACCGGCAATCGCAACATCACTGATTGACCTTGGAGACAGATTCCGTCTGATTATTAACAACGTAGATTGTAAGAAGACAGAAAAACCAATGCCAAAACTTCCGGTAGCAACAGCATTCTGGACACCACAGCCAGATCTTCGTACAGGAGCAGAAGCATGGATCCTTGCAGGCGGTGCTCATCATACAGCATTTACATACGACTTAACAGCAGAACAGATGGGTGACTGGGCAGCAGAAATGGGAATCGAAGCTGTATACATTGATAAAGATACAAACATTCGCCAGTTCAAAAATGAATTGATGTGGAATGAGGTAGTATTTAGCAAATAAATAAAATGAGCCGACCAATGGGGACGGGGTTTAGTGGCTTTTTTCGCAAAGCGAAAAAGCCACTAAACCCCGTCCCCATTGGCTCTTGCTATGCTATAATGAACAAGAAGGAGGGAAGAAATGGAGCATATTATCATTGGTACAGCCGGGCATATAGATCATGGCAAGACTGCGTTGATTCGTGCACTGACCGGAAGAGATACGGATACGAATAAGGAAGAAAAGGAGCGTGGTATCACGATCAATCTTGGATTTACATGGTTTGATCTGCCAAATGGTGACCGCGCCGGAATCGTAGACGTACCTGGGCATGAAAAATTCCTTCCGAATATGTTATCGGGAGTTTATGGTATGGATCTGGTCTTGCTGGTTATTGCCCTAGATGAAGGAATCAAACCACAGACGATTGAGCATATGGAAATCTTGTCACAGCTACATATAGAAAATGGCATCCTTGTTTTTACAAAATCGGATTTGGTGGATGAGGAATGGAAAGAGCTGATGATTGAAGAAATCAGGGAAGAAATCAAAATGCTGGGAGATGACAGATTCGCAGCGTGGCCGGAAGTGTGTGTATCCTCCAAGACAGGAGAAGGCATTGAAAACCTGAAGACAATAATTGTCGAAAATGTATTGCATACCCATCATTTACGAGATACATCAGGAGCATTTCGTATGCCGATTGACAGAATATTGTCCCTGTCCGGACGAGGAACGGTGATTGCCGGAACCATTTTAGAAGGCGAGGTGCAACCGGACGATAAAATCATGCTATATCCGAAGAAAACAGAAACACGTATCAGAAGCATACAGGTTCACGGGCAAAATGTAGAGAAAGCAACGGCAGGACAACGCGCAGCCCTTCTGTTACCGGGAATCAAAAAAGAAGAACTCAAACGAGGAAATGTAGCGGCAGCCATTCATTCTCTGAATCCGTCAGAAAGGCTGGATGTGAAAATTACAATGTCAGCTCATACCGGAAGAATACTAAAACATCAGAGCAGATTACATTTGCACATCGGGGCAGGACAAGTTCTGTGCCGTGTCATTTTATTTGGGAAAAATGAATTGACTCCGGGGGAAAGCGGATACGCTCAACTTGTACTGGAAGAAAAAATCGCAGTGAAAAAACGAGATTCATTTGTACTTCGATTCTATTCTCCGCTAGAAACAATTGGTGGAGGAATCGTTCTTGATGCAGCAGCAAAAAAACATAAAAGAACAAATCCGGCGGTAGTTGAAGAATTAAAACAAAAAGAAGAAAACAAAGAAAGCAATATTTTGCTCAAATGGCTACGAAGCCAGAAGAAAAAACCGGTTACAATAGAGCAAATAAAGCCGTTGGTTGAAATAAATGAAGAAGAAATAAGCAATATGCTGTATAGATATATGAAAAAGCAACAAATCGTGTCATTTATTTATAAGAAATGCACATACTATTGGTCGCAAGAATCTGAAAATAATATGTGGGAGCAAATGAAAGAATGGCTTCAAAAATACCATCAGAGACATCCATACAGATATGGAGCCACAAAAAAAGAGCTGCAGAAAGAATTATTTTCAGGATGGGAGAACAAAACGTTCGAAGCTTATTTATCTTATTTAGAATCCTTCGGGCAATCCCAGACAGACCTTACATCAGAATCAGACAAACAAACAGATTCAAGGATTAAAAGAAACGAAGACATCATTTGTCTGTGCAATTTTGAAATACAACACGATAAAAAATTTCAACAAATCGAGGCTCATATATTAAAAACTCTGGAGGAAGCAGGATATCAATTACTTCTATATAAAGAGCTGCGCCCACCGAAAGTCGATGAAGAATGTTTCGAAGACATTTTCAAAGTATTAAAAAAAGAAGGAAAGCTGATTGAAATAGCAGATTCTTATTACGTTACAGCAGTAAAGCTGCAAGCTGTAATCGAAAAGGTGGAACAACATTTCAGAGAAAACAAAATACTCACCTATTCAGAAATGCGTGATAACTTGGAAATATCAAGAAAAACCGCTAAAATATGGATAGAATATTTAGATAAAATCAAGATTACAATGCGTTGTGGAAATGAGACAGAACGCGTAGCATTTGGCTTAAAAGAATAAAACCATTAATATAAGGAAGTGAAGTGCAAAGAAAATGAAGAAAGAGCAGACATATACACACGTATCACACGATTTCGAACCGGTTTTTGATGAAAACTCAAAAGTACTGATATTAGGGACATTTCCGTCGGTCAAATCGAGAGAAAACCAGTTCTATTACGGGCATCCGCAGAACCGTTTCTGGAAAGTAATCGCAGGACTGACAGAAAGCAAAGTGCCACAGACCATTGAAGAAAAGAAAAAATTATTGCTGGAGCACGGCATCGCGATATGGGATGTCATTGAGAGCTGTGACATTATTGGTTCAAGTGACAGCAGTATAAAAAATGTTGTTCCGGCTGACATTGAAAGAGTGGTCGCAAATTCTAAAATCCAAAACATTTATGCAAATGGCGGGACGGCAAAGAAACTGTATGAAAAATACAGCCAGAAAAAAATAGGACGGGAGATTATTGGTCTGCCTTCTACAAGTCCTGCAAATGCAGCGTATTCACTGGAAAGGTTATTAGAATGTTGGCAGGAAGTGAAAAAGGTATTATAATAGTGAAAAAATAAATCACAAGACAAGGAGGCAGCATCATGAAATTAGGATTTATTGGAACAGGAAATATGGCAGGTGCCATTATGGGTGGCGTGATCAAGAGCGGGTTATTTAAACCGGAAGAGATTATAGGAGCGGATCTGTTGGAAGCAGGGCGTGAAAAAGTTAAAACATTGTATGGTATTCATGTGACAGCAGACAACAAAGAGGCTGTAGAGAAGGCAGAGACAATCATCTTGTCCGTAAAACCTCAATTTTATGAGTCTGTGATCGCAGAGATTAAAGATCTTATAAAACCGGAGCAGATTGTCATTACGATTGCACCGGGAAAAACTCTTGAATGGCTGGCAAAACAGTTTGGTAAGGATGTAAAACTTGTCCGTACAATGCCAAATACACCGGCTATGGTAGGCGAAGGAATGACAGCTGCCTGCCGAAACGAATTTGTCACAGATGAAGAGCTCGAAGGCGCGAAAAAGATTTTATCCGCATTTGGTAAAGTAGAGGTGGTCAGTGAACATTTGATGGATGTAGTTGTGTCCGTAAGCGGAAGCTCACCGGCATATGTATTTATGTTTATCGAAGCGATGGCTGACGCAGCAGTTGCAGACGGCATGCCGAGAGCACAGGCATATCAATTTGCGGCACAGGCAGTGCTTGGAAGTGCAAAGATGGTGCTTGAGACAGGAAAACATCCGGGAGAATTAAAAGACATGGTATGCTCACCGGGCGGAACAACAATCGAGGCTGTACGCGTACTGGAAGAAAAAGGATTACGCTCTGCTGTGATTGAAGCAATGAAGGCTTGTACAGATATTGCAAAAAAAATGTAAAAAGTGCTTGCATTATTAAAAAACATATGATAAGATACTATTCGTGTCAGAGATGACGCGGGTGTAGTTCAATGGTAGAACACCAGCCTTCCAAGCTGGATACGTGGGTTCGATTCCCATCACCCGCTTCAACTTCATATGATACGCGGGTGTAGTTCAATGGTAGAACACCAGCCTTCCAAGCTGGATACGTGGGTTCGATTCCCATCACCCGCTTTTTTATTGCAATTTTATAAATGTGTGTTCAGAACCTTTAGGGGTTCTTTTTTTGTATAATTTCCACTTTTGTTAAAGGGAAAGTTGTGCTATACTTGAGAACAAGAATTTATGACTAAGAGTGGGGGAATATGTCGATACTCAGAGTCATGCAAAAAAGATTAACGATATGAGAGGAAGCACAAGATGAATTTTTTAGAAGAAAGAATTTTAAAAGATGGAATTGTAAAAGAAGGAAATGTACTCAAAGTTGACAGCTTTTTGAATCATCAGATGGACATCGAACTGTTCGATCAGATGGGGGCAGAATTTAAGAAACGTTTTGAGGGAAAACCGATCAATAAAATTCTTACAATCGAGGCATCAGGAATCGGTATCGCCTGTGTTGTAGCCCAGCATTTCCATGTGCCGGTTGTATTTGCGAAGAAATCAAAAAGCATCAATTTAGAAGGCGAGATGTATGTTGCGCAGGTAGAATCATTTACACACAAATGTCAGAATAATGTGATCGTAGCACAGAAGTTCTTAAATCCGGAAGACCATGTGCTGATTATCGATGATTTCCTGGCTAACGGATGTGCATTGCAGGGATTGATCCAGATCGTACAGTCTGCAGGAGCAACAGTAGAAGGAATCGGAATCGCAATTGAGAAAGGCTTCCAGTCAGGTGGAAGAATCATCCGTAATCTTGGATTCCAGTTGGAGTCTCTGGCAATTGTAGAGAGCATGGATGCAGAGACTGGAAACGTTGTATTCCGTGAGCAGTAATATACATAGCATTGCAACAGCTTTAAGAAGAACAGTCTGTTTTATAGTCTGTTTGATATTATTTGCTGCGCTATTTCCGATTCCTGCAAAAGCAGCAGAACAATCAGAAAAAGAAGCAATCCGGGTAGGATGGTATGAGTGTGCTTATCAGATTACAAGAGCGAATGGGGAACGAAGCGGATATGCTTATGAATATGAACAGACTGTTTCGACGTATACAGGTTGGAATTACGAGTATGTAACCGGTGATTGGACAGAATTGATGGATATGTTGCAGAGAGGTGACATAGATATAATGGCAAATGTGTCCTACACAGATGAACGTGCGGAAACGATTCTTTTCTCAGATCGTCCTATGGGAGAGGAAAAGTATTATTTATATGTCGATATTACAAATGCAGATATATCTCTGACAAATTTGTCGAACTTGAATGGGAAACGCATTGCTTTGATAGAAAACAGCGTGCAGACGGACCAGTTTTGCGAGTGGGAAAAAGATCACAATATAACGACAGAGCATGTATTGGTTGATAATATTGAAGAGACAAAAGAGTTGTTTGACAATGATGAAATCGATGGAATTATATCTACAGAAAATTCCATCTGGGTCGAACGAGGATTATCGCCAGTTGTTATAACAGGCAGTTCAGACATTTATTTCGGAATCAGTAAGGCGCGTCCCGATTTGAAAGAAGCACTGGATGCTGCCATGCGTTCCATGGAATATGACAAACCATTTTACAATGACGAGCTTTACAAACAATATATTGCAACAGAAACAGTTGTATTTCTTACGGAAAAAGAAAAAGAGTGGCTGAAAGAACATGGAGAGATTCGACTTGGATTTTTGAAGGATGATACCGGATTTAGTACATACGACAGAGAGAATGGCGAATTGCTAGGGGTGATCAATGATTACGTTCAGGATGCAAGCAATTGTTTTGGTGGAGATAAGATAAAATTTCGTTTGATAGGATTTGACCTGGAAGAAAATCAGATAGAGGCATTGCAGGAAGGCAAGATAGATATGATTTTTCATGCAGGTCAGAATCCGTATATGGCCGAGCAAAATGGAATATCGCTGTCTGACACCGTATTATCAACACCATTGGCGGTACTTACTAAGCAGAGCCATTTTGATGAAAATGCAGAAAATCGTGTCGCAATTTCAAAAGAAGATCTTCAGTATAAATGGTATATTTCTTATAACTATCCGGATTGGAAGATTGTAGAATGTAATTCTGCAGAGGATGCTGAAAGTAAAGTGAGAAATGGAGAAGCAGACTGTTTTCCAATCAGAACAGGAGTGTTGGTGCAGTATGTAGATGACAAGAATATTCATGGAGTATTTTTGACAAGAGCTATGAACTCATCATTTGCAGTAAGCAAAGGAAATATAACGCTGTTATCTATTTTGAATAAGACATTAAAAACAATGGAGACTTCGAAGCTGAGCAGTGCTGAATCAGCATATGAAGATTCTTTGCGGAAGGTTACAGCAAAAGAATTTATAAAGGATAATTTCCTGATATTCAGCCTTGTCATTTTAACAGTATTTATAGTAGTGCTGGTGATTATTCTGGGACTGTTGAGAAAAGCGAGGATCGCAGAAGAAAAAGCGAAGAATGCACAGCAGCAGGCAGAGCAGGCAAACAGTGCGAAATCAACATTTCTATATAATATGTCACACGATATTCGTACCCCGATGAATGCACTGCTTGGATATAATCATTTGATGAAGAAACAGCTGACAGATCCTAAATTACTGGATTATCAGCAAAAGATTGAGCGGGCCGGAAAACTGCTTCTGGACATTATCAATAATGTACTCGACCTTGCAAGAATAGAGAGCGGGAAGATGTACTTAAATGAGTCCTACGCCCAGGTTGACCAACTGCTCGAAGAAGTAGTAAGCGTATTTGAGCCACAGACAAAGGAGAAGAAGATCAATCTCAAATCTGAGGTTTGTGTTCAACATTCACACGTTATGTGTGATATTACAAAAATAAAACAGATTTTTGTGAATCTTATCAGCAATGCAGTCAAATATACACCATCCGGTGGGACCATCGAGATAAAACTTCAAGAGATTCCGTGTGAAAGGGAAGGTTTTGCAGCGTTTCGGACAGAAATCCGTGATAACGGTATCGGAATGAGTAAAGACTTTCTTCCAACTTTGTTTGATTCCTTTTCACGAGAACGCAATACGACTACAAGCAAAGTAGCCGGAACCGGTCTTGGCATGGCAATCGTCAAAGATTTTGTCGATTTAATGGACGGTACGATTGAAGTGCAGAGCGAATTAGCGAAAGGAACAACATTTATCGTTCATCTTATGCACAGAAAAGCAGACGAGCAATATTACCGACAAACAGATGAAGGATTAAAATCCGACGAAAAGGAAACCGTATTACAGGGCAAACATATTCTGATGGCAGAAGATAATGAGCTAAATGCTGAAATTGCAAGCACGATTCTTGAAGAAATGGGACTGCAGATTGACTGGGTCAATGACGGAGTCCAGTGTGTCTGCAAGGTGAAACAGATGCCGGCAGGAACCTATGATTTGATTCTAATGGATATTCAGATGCCTAATATGGATGGATATAAAGCAACCGAGATTATCCGGAAGATGTCAGATAAAGAAAAGGCAGAGATTCCAATCATAGCTATGACAGCGAATGCCTTTGAAGAAGATAGAAGAAAAGCAATTTCTATCGGTATGAATGAGCATATCACAAAGCCGATAGATGCAGAAAAAATGAAAAAAATAATAACCGAAGTGTTGAAGTGAACCAATGGGGACGGGGTTAGTGGCTTTTTTTGCTTTGCGAAAAAAGCCACTAACCCCGTCCCCATTGGTCTCCCCCGGCCCTAACTTGCCTCTCTACACGGAAAAATGTAACAAAATACATTGAATAACCCCGGAAAAATGTAACAATACTAATATCAGGAGGCTGGAAAAATGTTAAAAAGGGAAATCTCAGAGAAATTAATTTCGTGGAAAAATCAGGAGAAAAAGAAAGCGCTTTGGAAAAAAGATTGTATTCTGCAAGGAAAATGTGATGAAGAATGAAGGAATCGAGTATTATCCTTGGTATCTGAGCATGTTTTATCAGCCGGAGAAAGAACCGGAGAGATTTATCTATGAGGTAGATCTGGCAGGATTATGAGAAGTTATCCACATTTTATAAACAAGGGCCAAACAGGGACGGAGTTTTCCGGCTTTTTTTTTCCACATGAGGGGTTGTGAAAAAACTCATTTATAAGGTATTGACAAAAAATACAGGGGGGTATGATGTTGTTATAAAAAATTGACAAGAAATTATAACATGGAAAAACAAATTAATAAATTAATATAAGTAGGATTGTTACTTTCAGTAGGCAAAACCGGATTTTATGAACATCATTGAAGAGACAGTTGTTTGTAAAATTTGGTTTTTTTTATTTGAATTCAGAATATTAAAGAAACATGAGAAAAAGTGAGGGGCAGAGCTTATGAAGAAAGGACAGAAGAAAAGAAGGAGTGTTATCTTACGAAGAGTTTTAGCATTATTGTTAGCAATTGTGCTCATTCATTCCCAAATCATGCCGGCTGTATTCGCCGCAGATACGAATTACAGTCAGGAAAGTAATACAGAAGAGAAAACTGTGGTGGATGGAGCAGAGACAGTACTGCCAATGTCGGAAGATGCAATCTCCGAATCGTCGGAACCGATACAATCGGAAGAACAACAGACAGAAGATAAGACATCGGAAGATACAACCGTCGAATCATCGGAACCGATACAATCGGAAGATACAACCGTCGAATCGTCGGAACCGATACAGTCGGCAGAACAACAGACAGAAGATACAGCCGACGCAGAACAGTCACCAGAAGTAGAGACAACAGGTGAGGCTGCGGAAGAGACGGTAAATATCGCAGATGCTGTTGTACCCGTAACCGTCAACTATTATCTTCCGAAATCACAGAATTTACAGGTAGATGCACCGGAAAGCTATACCGAAGGAGAAGCACAGGAAGAAGCAAAAAGTGCAGTAATTGAACAGGCACTTGGAGATGAGACAACACAAAAGCTGATTGAACAACAGAAAGAGAAAGGGATAGAAAGCAATACGCAGGAGCTGACAGCATCTGCTGTATCGGAAGAAGAATATGACAGCTACACACAGATGGCTGTGACAGGAGAAGGGCTTCAGGCACCGGAGGTTTCACTTTCAGATGATGTACAGTTGGAAGAGGATGCAGATGCGGAGAACACAAATCCACTGATTGGCTGGCAAGTAGCAAAGACGGCAGGTATTATGTTGTCCTATCCAGATGGGACTGAGATTAAGATGGGAGATGTCATTCCAGCCGATAAGATTAGCGAAGTACAGATGACAGCAGCCGATGATGGAATTTCATTGTTGAGTACACAGGCGAATATGTCGATAGCAAGCTTGATTGCCCTGACACAGGATATGACAGTAGTACAGCGTGTGGGTGATGCAGGAACGAATGGAAAGTGGTCGGTTCTGGTGCAGGGAGGAACCAACCAGACGCCTTCAGCAGGTACTGTAAGACATGCGTATGGAACCTTGAAAAGTGCGCTGACTGCAATCAATGCAGATACAACATCCAACAGCTTTAAAATTACATTCCTAGATAATTACACGGCAAGCTCAGCTGATTTAAGTGCGATGGGAAGTCCATCCAGTACGAGTGGAGTACTGGGGAAAAGAACAACGAATAAACCAACAATTGTATTCACAGGAGCAACCAATTATAGCACAGGTACTTCTTATAGCAGTTGGACAACATTTACTTCCCAAAAACAAAGAATCTATTTTGATGGATTCAATGCTTATTTTACACACGTTAATCTGGACTGGAGTGGTTCAACAGTCTATGGTAATCAGAACGATACCACTTTTGATGATGTGAAATTTGTAGGCGGAGCAGTAACTGCAATTTATGGTGGAAGATATTATAGTAATAGTACCAATGTATCCTATAATTTGAAATTTAAAGATGTAGAGATGACAAAGGATGCTCCTGTAAATCAGATCTTTGGAGGCGGACAGGATGATTCAACAGGAACTATTAATCTAACAATGACAAATTGTACAATCTATGGAAATGTATATGCATCAAGTGGACCACTTAACAGTTCTAAAACCTATACTCATACAGGAGATGTCCATGCAACACTGCAAGATACAGCCATTCGTAAATTCGATACAACTGTAGTAGATCCAATGTTGAAACCGAAAGAAGTCCATACCGTAGGTGGATCTTTCTGGGGATTGTATGGGAAAGTAACAGGAGATCTTAGATTAGATGCATCAGGAAGTTACGTAGCAGAATGTGGAACCTGGTTTACAGCGAAGGAGGACTGCACAGCAGGATCTATATCGTATAGATTCAATGATATTAAGGAAAGTCTGAGATTTGTAGGAGCATATGAACATGCTGGATATGATCAAGCAACCACATCGAAAGGTTATATTGAAGTCAATAACACGCAGGTTGCTAACGTATTTGGCTGGGGATATCTGAGGTTGAATAATTCTGTTACATGTGATGGGGGTGTGAGCAATTTCGGACATATGCAGTATGATTCCAGTTTCTATCATTATTGGACAGAACAGAAAAAGCAGGATGCCAAAGGTGGAGATCGCTATGTTCCAAAGGACTATAAACCGGACTTGCCGACTTGTATTGGATATGTAGCAACAAAAAGTTCAACCATTTGTTCTGGTGGAGATTGCTATGAAGCATGGAATCGCCAGCGTTTTGGAAGAATTGTATTAGAAGATAATTATAACACATTTCAGATATACAATGCCATGGGGGGAAATAGTACAAATGTTGTAGATGTGGATTATCTGGATAGAATTTCAGATTCTTATAAAGCTACTATTGAATTGATGGGAAGACAAGCGAATACAAGCGCAAGTAGTGCGTTTTCCATGATTCATATAAGGGGAAATTATTTTTCGACGTCAGTAAAGGCGATAGGGACATTAAAAACACATACGAATGTTACTTGCACAATGGCACAAGATACAACGAATAGATTGATTAAGCTGTATGCTACAACAAAAGCACAAAATATAATCTATCTATACAGTGGAAGTTCCATTACAGGAAATGCATTATATTCGGCAGATTCATTTGCAGAGGTATTAGATAGACTGCGGGAACAGTCTGGAGGCACTTATACGCTATGGTTTACAAGGGGATATAATCTGATTAATAAGGATGTTACTGCATTTAATAATGCAACAGGGTTTGCAAATAAAAATGTGACAATCATATGTGAGGGTGCAATAGCAGGGTCAAATGAGCGGAATTCTCCGAGTACAGGATTAAGGCTTTGGGATCAAGTCTTTCCAAACTTTAATTCACTGACATGGAAAAATGTGGAATTCCGATCAGATTTCTACGAATTTAATAAGTATTCATTTGTGATGCATGGAAATGGACACAATCTGACATTTGAAAACTGTAGATTCGCAGGTGATGTAACAATAAACGCAGGAGGAAACAGTACGCAGGGAACATCAGGCTCTACGCTTACATTAAAAAATTGTGTGAATGTAAATGAAATCTATGCTTCAAAGCAGCAAGATGGATTAGGAAATACAACGATTAATGTGGAGTCCTGTACAGGCCATACTGGTACTATAATAATTGATCCGGCAAGGTATAGTGTTAAAGATCTGAACATTAATTTGAAGGATTGTGTTGCAAAGGTTAATCCGTATTTTAAATCCGTTATAGAAGTTGAGGGAAATTATAGACTGACAGCAGAGAACACACAGCTGATGTTCACTAACCCAAATGTTTCAAGTGGGCATACTGCAAAGGTTTATCTTAACAAGGATTCTTCAAATCATGAAGTTGTTTTATTAGGGGATTGCATGGGAGCATACGATGCACCAGTTGGATCGTCTAGCCTGTATGTGACTGCAAAAGTAAGACCGAAAGAATCTACAAGCGTTCATCTGGACTACTTTGACCAGGTAGAGATTAATGGAGGAGAACTTCATCTTGGAGATGCGTCCAATTCAGTTACAGGTGGATTTGGAGACAGTACAAGAAAGGCAAATATCTCACTCAAGAATTCAGGAAAACTGATGTTAGACTATTTGTCTTCTACATCAATGAACCGGACAATCAACAGCCTTACAACAGATGGTACAAATACAGAAGTATCGGTTACATATGACTATAAAGGTGAGACTTCTCCAAGTGGAAGACCATTGATTATTAAAAATGCGCTGACTGTACCAAGCTATAGTAAGCTTCGCATATCAACAACGCTTCCACCAAGACATAAGGGGACTGTGGAATATCCATTGATTCAGTTTAATTCTTCGAATAATGCGAAGCTGGAGCAGTATAACTGGATTGCAGACAAACAATATTATTTGACAATAGGTTCTCAAAACAGTAACCAAATCGTACTTCGTGCAGATACATATGCGCCGTTGGTATATCAGGCGAAGACAACGAATATGTCTATGTCTCTGAGTGGAAATCAGATAGGACAATTGGAGATTTATCTGAAGGATTTATATCGTGACGGAATTGACAAGAATGGCAATAGCATTCATGATGCATCGGATGGTGCATATCCAACTGGTGTTCAGGTGTATTTAAGTACGCAGGATGTTCAGTTAAAGGATGGAGTTTATGGATATACATATAATTCCAGTACAGATATTCAGTTGAAGTCAGCAAATGTATCTTCTTATGGTTGGATGAACAGTGGGTCGTTTATAGATATCAATGGAACGTCAGTGACAGCTACAACAAAGTCACCGGTATTGCATTTGAAATTGAACTCACGTATTTATCAGGCAAACACAAATTATTTTATTTACGCAAGAGATAATGCCGGAAACTGGAGTAAATTCCTTCTGGATACGAAAGGCCCGACAAGTACTTACACAAATATTACATCAAAGAAAGTATCAGATGGAACTTACAGTTATACATTTACGGGGCTAAAATTTACAGATCCAATACAAACTGCAACATATGGAACATCAGATATTGCAGATGTAAGTTACAATGCGAATGCAACGCAGTATATTCAGAGTAGTAAGAAGATAGCAGAGGTACGATATAACAAAACAGGTTTAGACCCATGGTCAGGGAACACTTATACCAGTGCAACCGTTAACAGCAGTACAGGGGCGTGTACACTCAGTAATGTATCTGTTTCCGTAACAGAAAAATTATATGTCTTTGTAAAGGATGGCTATGGAAATATCTCGAGATTTACTTATGTACCAATTGTTTTTGATGCACAGAGCGGTGGAGCTACATCAACTGGAAAGTTCAGCGATGGGTCTACCACTTCATCTACACTGGGACTGGTGGGAAGTACTTTGAATATTGCACAGGAGCCATCAAGTCCGCTACTTGGAAATCAGAGGTTCCGCTACTGGTATAACTCTAAGGACAGTGGAAAATATCAAGTTTCATTAACAAGGGAGACTGTAAGTGATGAAACTACTTATTATTATCCACAGTGGACATATCCGACCTTAACGATTAGTAACCAGGTTACAGGAAATGTTGCAGATAAGAACAAAAAATTTACTTATACCATTTATGCGCAACGAGCTTCAGGTAATCGATATAATGGGCAGGCCTTTCCATATACAGGTGGAACGATAGCAGGAATATCAGGGGTTACGGCACAGGCTAATGGAACGCAAACGGGAGATCAAAATGGAGAATTTATAATTCAGCTTTCTCATGGACAGAGTGTTACGATTCAGCTACCAGATTATTATGATTACGTATCTGTAAGTCAGGGCAAGGAATCCCCTTACTGGACAGTGTATACAACAGAGGAAAATAAACAATATAACCAAAATTACAGAGAGAAATTCAGTGTGAATGCAACGAATCGATCACTTGCATTTGTTAATAGCAATGATTCCAGCCAGCCGGTAATCTATCAGCAAAAGATGGAAGGTGAATGGACAAAAGACCAGGGAGATAACTATGGAAGAAGACTGACAGTTTATATCAGAGATCTTTATGGAAATGGAATTGATACAAAAGGAAGTTCATTCTCAACATCGGAGAAAGCAGAATTCCCAGGATGTACATATGCACAGGTATATCTCAGCACCTATGATGCACCAAAGGCAGACAGAGGATTCAAATTCCGTTATAAGGACGCAGAATCTGAGATCTTGGAAAGTTTGTGCAGTTGTTATCTGCTTAACAGTGGAAGTTTTACAGATATTGAAGGTAAAACAGTGGAGGCAACTTTTGAAAAACCGGTATGGAAATTTGAGATGACTGATAATTATCAGTTCGATCAGAATAAGAATTATTTCATTTATGTGCGCGATCTTACAGGAAAGTGGACAAAATATCTGCTAGATACTAAGGGTCCTAGAATAGAGAATACAGGAACTATCACGAAATCAAAAGAGAATGATAATGACACGGAGTTTGAAATTTCAAAGCTTCAAGTCAAGGATGAAATGATTGATGCAGCAAATGGTACGTCCGATTTGACAAACGAGTCGCAGGAGAACTTTACATATGTTGCAAATGCAACAAAATATAAGGGAACGCAGGTTTCACTTGTACGTAACAACAAAACTGGAAAATTTTCAGATACTTACAAAACTCCTACAAAAGCAAAGGATGGAACTTATACGGCTGTGGAGTCAATGAATAATGGAGAGATGCTCTATGTATATGCTCAGGACTATTATGGTAATACGACAGCACAGCAGTATGTACTGGTTGGATTTGATGCATCAGGAAATGCACAGTACAAGAAAGCAAGTTTTGAAAATAACACGAGACTAAAGAGAGAATTGGTTGCAAAGGGACAGAAACTTTCGCCAAGTCAGATTCCATCTGATCCAGGCTTCTACAAAGATACTACAAGCCAGAAATTTACGCAGTGGTCAGATAGCACAGATCCGAACAAGAAAAAAGTAGATCTGAAAACAGCACTGATGACAAAATCGGTAATCTTAAATGCAGATTACGACAAACCAAGTGTAATAATTAAACAGATGATAAAGGGAGATGGTATCTGGAATAATCAAGAATTTACTTATAAGGTTAAGACAAGTTATCCAAAAGGAAAAGTGATTCCGTGTAAAGGAAGTTATGTATCACCGGCAGTAAATGCACCAAATATTACATCGCTGACAGTAGATGCGAATCAGGAGATTACATTTAAGCTGAAAGCAGGACAGACTTTAGAACTGATACCTGGGGATAACCAATATACGATTAAGAGCATCATTCAAGACAGCAACGGAACAAATTGCGAGATTCAAAAAGATGCAAAAGTTATTTCAAGTGTAGCGAATGTAGCTGTAGATGAGATCAGTACCAATTTTGTTTTTACCAATACGAAGAATATCGTAGTTACAGGTGTTGATGGAGGAAATACAGATAACAGTCTGTTACTTGTAGGTCTGATGGGAGTTCTTCTAATCACAGGAGTTTCTGTCTTACGAGTGAGAGGGAGGAGGAGATCCTAGATGGACACTGCAGAGGAAAAAGTAATTTCTGAGGAATCAGTGGCAGGAGGGATTTTCCGTGAGATTTTGTACCTTCTGTTGAAGATTGTAGCAATTGCAACTGCCATTGTGGTTATCTTCACATTTATCTTCGGTGTGTTCCGTTATGCGGACAACGCCATGCTTCCGGCAGTGAAAGATGGTGATTTGGTCTTTTATTATCGGTTAAGGAAGAGTTATGTAGCTTCGGACCTGGTTGTTTTGAACTATCAAGGAAAAGAACAGGTCCGGAGAGTGATTGCAACTGCAGGAGATGTAGTGGATATTACAGAGGACGGTCTTACAATTAACGGAGCACCGCAACAAGAACATCAGATTTACGAAAAGACACAGCGGTATGATACGGGAGTGGACTTCCCAATCAAACTACAGGAAGGGCAGATTTTCGTCCTGGGAGACAGCCGTGAGAATGCGTCAGACAGTCGAGTGTACGGAGCGGTAGATGTGAAAGACACGAAGGGAAAAGTTATGACGATAGTACGAAGAAGAGGCTTTTGATAAGCCGCAAGAACTTGTTAATATTTCTCCGCATAATGGCGGAGGGTGTTAAATAAAAAAATATACTAAGGAAAAGGAGAAAGAAAGATGAAGAAAAAATCCTTACAAAAAATGAGCAGACTCTTTGCATCCGCAGTATTAGTCGGAACAATGTGTCTCGGAAATGTAGCAAATGTAAACGCAGCAGATAATAATGGTCCTGCTACATGGAAACCAACAGATACTCCTGAAGCAGCAATTACTGTAGAGTATAAGATGGGAAATGATGTAGTAACTCCAGCGAACGATGTCAAATTTACCTTTGCTAAAACTGCTGCACCTGCAGGAATGAATGTGAGCGATATGCCTGCTATTTCAATTGCAAATGTTAAATTCAATGCAGGAGAAGATGAGATTAAAGATACTACTGCTACAGACATCAAAGTATTAAGAAAACAGAGCGATAACTTTCTTGCAAGTTTCAAAACAGCAATGGATTCTAGTAAAAAAATGACAACTGGTGAATATGTTTATAAAGTAACGTCAACTAGTACTGTAACAAAGGCAAAAACTAATGATGTATTTACAGCGTCAAAGGCTGAATACAAACTTAATATTTTCGTAGCACAGGATACAAATGGTAAATTATACATTAAAGGTCTTTCAATTATTAATACTAAGACTGATGCTGGAGCAGATAATACTGACGGTACAAAAGTAAATGGTAATCCAGGAACAACAACAGGTGGTATAGAAAGTAACTTTAGTGGTCTGAAATTCGTGAACGAATATGTTGCAAAAGCAGGTAGCGTAGTAGACCCAACAGATCCGATTGTACCAGATCCGGAAGATCCATCAACTTATGCCTTCAAAGTAACGAATAATGTTGTAAACCCAAAAGATCAAGCTGGAAACTTTAAGTATACTATGACAGTAACAAAGCCAGCAGGAATTACAACAGCTGATGATTCATATGTTTATTTTGTAAATGGAGCAAAGGTGTCTGGAAAGTATGGAGAAGCTGTAACATTTACACTGCCAGCAGGTAAGAACATGATGATTCGGAGCTGCTATGCTGGATCTAAAGTAACAGTTGATCAGCAAGGTGTAGCAAACTGGACAGCAACAGCAAAGACAATGTTCAATGGAAAAGCAGATACTAGTACATTAACAGCAGCAGTAGGTAAGAATCTTAAGGTTGAAAACAAAACTCTTGGACAGCAGGAAAACAAGGTTGATTACACAAACACTTACAAAGATATCGCAGTAACAGGTATCATCGTAAATAACTTCCCATTCATTATCATGATTGCTATCGCAGTTGTTGCATTTGCAGGTATCGTAGCAATGAATAGCAAGAAGAGAATGAACAGAAGATAAGGGTAATGAATATAGACAGAGGAATGATTTAGCATGTGCAGACACAGAGGTATTTGCAGAGTAATAAGAGGGATGAATGGAATACTGGATTATGGTTTACTTCTGCTTTTGCTTCTGGGTCTGGTATATGGATGCTATGCATTATGGGATTCGCAGAATCTGGCAGAGGAAGCAACGTCAGAACAATATGCGATTTATAAACCTCAAGAAGATACGCTGGGATTCCAGGAATTACAGTCGATGAATTCGGATGTGATTGCCTGGATCACAGTGTATGATACCCCGATTGATTATCCGGTTGTACAGGGAAAAGATAATTGGGAATATGTTAACAAGAATGCAGAAGGTGAATATTCCCTGACCGGTGCAATTTTTATGGATTCCGAAAATAATCCGGATTTTCGAGATTTTAATACTATTCTCTATGGACATAATATGGTTCCAAATGTCATGTTCGGAAGTATCAAGGAATTTAAAGAACAAGCCTTTTACGAAGCACACCCATATGGTAATCTATTTGTTCAGAATCGTAATTTTGGATTGGAAATCATTGCATTAATAGAAGCGGATGCTTATGACAGTTCTGTTTTTAATATAAATGTAACAAGAAATGACAGTATCCCTTATATGGAAGTGATTCGAAATCATGCAGTTTATATGAATGACATTACGTTAGAAGCAGATGATAGAATTCTTCTATTATCTACTTGCTCATCAGAGTCAACTAACGGAAGAGATATTCTTGTAGCAAGAATTACAGACCAGACATACAAAGATACATACAGTGCCAAAGATCAAGATCATGCCGGGCATGAAGCGGTAGACCGACGAGGCGGATGGAGAGATTTTATGCCTGGATGGAAGGCTGCGTTGTTCTTATTACTGCTCCTATTGATATTAATCTGTTTCGCAGATCAGTGGATTTGCAGACAAAGAAGGAAAGGACGGAAATAACATCAAAATGAAGAGACAGAACGCAGAAACTGACAAGGCGTTTCGTATACTGGATATTTGTAACGAGTTATTGAATTGGATTTTGATGATTATTTTAGTTGTTCTTTTTTGTTATGGAACCTATGGCATTGGAGACAGCTACATGTTGGAAGAAAATGCCATGCCGGAACATTATGAAATCTATCGTCCAACGGAAGAAGACTATGGGGATTTTGACGAATTGAAGGCGCAGAACAGTGATGTATGTGGCTGGATTACGATTTATGGAACACATGTGGATTATCCGGTAGTACAGTCGGAGGATAACAGCACATATTTAATGAGAAATCCGCGTGGAGAATATAGCTTGTCTGGCTCAATCTTCATGGATTATATGAATCAGAAGGATTTTTCAGATTTTAATACCATTATTTATGGTCACCATATGGATGGCGGAGCGATGTTCGGGGATTTTGACCGGTATCTGGATCCGTCTTTTGCGGACAGTCATTTGTATGGTAATGTTTTTACCAATGGAAAAGATTATGGTCTGGAGTTATTTGCATTCTTGGAGTTGGATGCTTATAATACAGGTCTTTATGTAACACCAGTGCAGGAAGTTTCCCGGAAAGAACAGTATTTGCAAGAGATAGAAGATACTGCTTTGTGGTATCGTCAAATCAGTCTTTCCACAGAGGACCGGCTGGTAGTGATGTCTACGTGTACGGAAAATATCACGAACGGAAGGCATATTCTGATAGGAAAGCTTTCAAAACAAACGTATAAAGATACGTATAAGAAAACTTTGAAAAGGAACAGTCAGATTGACCGAATCGACTGGGGGATTTTCTGGAAAACTAGTATGAAGCGATTAGGTGTTCTGATTCTGCTGTTGTTCAGTATTTTGTTACTGATGGCAGTGGAGAGGAGCGGAAAGAGAAAGAAAACAAAAAATAACAGTAGAAAACTGGAAAACTGACAGAGGTATGTATGTGAAAAGTGAAAGATATAAACAGAGAATAAAGCTGGTGTGCCTTGCTTTTGTGATGATGGTATGTGTGGTCATTCCAAATCAGGTATATGCAGCGGGGAAAAATAAAGAAGCTGCTCTGACGGTGGAACAGACTGTAAAAGGGAAAACAAACGGGACTACAGATGAGTTTCAATATGAGTTGACAAGCTTAGGTTCTGGCAATCCAATGCCGGAAGGAAGCAATGGAGACAGGTTGAAATTTAGTCTTAATGGTAATGAAAGTAAGGAATTGGTTTTTTCTTATGAGGAGGCAGCTACTTATCGATATCAGCTGAAACAGGTTGTTGAGAAAGATGATAAGGATTATGATGGGCAGGTTTATACCATAGAGAATTATGTAATGCAGAATGGCTCAGAAGATTTTTTAGTTAAGACTGCAATTAAAAGAAAAGATGGGAATAAATCGCCGACATTAAGTTTTACAATCCAACATAAGGCGGAAGATGAGACACCAGTGAAAAATACAGCAAGTGTCCCAAAATCAGGAGACGATCAGTCCTTTATCTCGTTGATTGTATTGATTTTGAGTGCACTGCTTATAATAGTAGTATATAAGTGGAATAAGAATCGGCGTGTTTAAGACCGATGTAAAATAAAGGTGCCGGTTGGGGACGGAGTTTAGTGGCTTTTTGGCTTGCCAAAAAAGCCACTGACGAATCGGAATAGAATCTGCCAGTCCGCCATCCAAATA